>CAYFHZ010000001.1:0-27145 GCA_964342535.1 uncultured Bacteriovoracaceae bacterium
CTTTTGAGGTTATTATTTATCCAACTAGGTCCGCCAATAAAGTTAATATTTTTAGCATCAAAAAAGCTAAAGGTTGGGAGAATTTGAATTGCTTCTGTTGGCAATGTTGGTAGAAAAACCCAATCAAAATCAACGACAGGTGGAAGAACGTTTACAACCCTTACATTAGATTTATTTGCATCTTTTATTTCTTTCCATATTTTAAATTCTTCTTCTCTTTCTCTTGGATATTTTAATCCTAAAATAGCTTTAACATGTTCTCTATAGTCTTCAATTCCAGGATTAAAAGAATAAATATTAGTAAGGTCTAGTTTATTTAAACTATATAAGCTCCACATCTCACTCATATAACTTTTACCTGCATCACTTTCAGGATATAAAATTGCAACTTTTCGTCCAAATTTCTCCAATACATTTGGCTTTGTTAAACTCTCAACTTGAGATTCTACTGAGCCTTGAACTTCTAGGAGTAGGTGGCTTTTCTCTGAACGTGGTAAATAAACTTGAGATAAAGATATGTACATAACACCATATTTTCTTGCTTCAAGGTATTCAGCTTTTGCCAAACTTGGAAACAAGCCTCCTATAATAACTGAAACATGATGTTTAAGCACAAGTTCTTGTATTCTATTTTTTGCAAGTAGTGCATTATTTTGATTATCTTTCACATGGACATTGAAATTATTTTTACCCTTTGCTCTATCCAAAGCAGTATTAACACCGGCCATGACTTTCTCACCATATTTGGCAAATTTTCCACTCATTGGAACAATGACTCCAATATTATTTGTACTAATTTTTGAGAAATTATCTGATCTGAACTTATAATCTTCTACAAATAGTCTTACGTCTTCAATGTCAGAAAATTTTGAGCCCATCCATGATACAACATCAGCTGCTCCATCACGATCACCTAAATAAAAGCGACCAAGAGCTTCAATCCTAGCAAGGTATGCTACTGCAACTCTATTCTCTTCTGTATAGTTATAGAGAATATCAACACGTTCACTTATTGATAATTTTTTAAAATTATCAATCAATATTTCTTTATATTTAAAATTTTCGAAATCCTTGAATGATTTTACTTCTTTCACCAGATTCATTAACGAATGAACTACTTTTAAGTGATCGTTTTCAATTAAGGCCAATGTAAAGACCAACCTATAATAATTCTCTTTCTCTTTGGCCTTTAAATACGTTACATCTGTTGTGTTAAGGTACTTATTAGCATTTTCTAGTTTTTGAATCTTGTAGTAAGAGCTAGCCAAATTTAAACCAACATCGGCTTTTAGGTATAGGTCTTGTCCAACAAGTTTATTGGATTTTTCAAAACTTACAATGGCATTTTCTACATCACCTAGGGAGAATAATAGAACCCCCTTAAAATTATATTTTTTTGCCTGCTCGTCTTTTGTAAGGGTCGAATCGTCAATCGCCTTAATTTTATTCAAAGCAAGTTGTTTATCACCGTCCTTGTAGATAATTTGAATACTATTTAATTTTTTAAGAAACTCTGGTGAATAGTAATCTTTTTCGTTAATAACTTTAATACCAGCACAAGCTGATAAAAATAAAATTAGCAATAAACTATAAAGGCGCATATGGGGTATTCCTCTTAACATAAATAAAAAAAGCGACTTAAATTAAGCCGCTATGATTGTAGTAATATGTTATTCGAGGAGTCTCTTTATGACAATTTATTGAAAAAATTCTCTCACTTTTTCAAAAAAACCACGAGACATTGGGTTTGTATTATTGTGCTCTAGCTCAGCAAGTCTTTCAAAAAGTTCTTTTTGCTCATCAGATAACTTAGTTGGAGTCTCAACTACTACAGAGATAATTTGATCTCCACTTCCATAACCTCCAAGTCTTTGAATACCTTTTCCTTTTAGCCTCATTTTTCTACCAGATTGAACTCCATGGGGAATAGTCATCGTTACTTTTCCTGTTAGAGTTGGGACCTCAACTTCTGCTCCTAGTGCAGCTTGAGAAAATGAAATCGGAACATCGCAATAAACATCAAAACCATCTCTTTCAAAGAAGTCATGTTCTTGAATTCTAATTTGTACGTACAAATCACCGTTAGGTCCTCCATTGCCTCCAATATCACCCTCTTGAGAAAGTTTTAATCTTTGTCCATTATCAATTCCAGCTGGAACCTTAACTGAAAGCTTCACTTTCTTCTTAACTCTTTCTGCTATTTCACCAGTACCTTGGCAATATGGACATGGCTGTGCAATCGTGAAAAAACCTTGCTGTCGTCTAATCTCACCATGACCATTACAAGTTGTACAAGTTGTAGGCTGAGTTCCTTCCTTAATGATATTTCTAACAATTGAAACTTCTTTTTCGCAACCAAATGCAGCTTCCTCAAAAGTCACCTCAAGTGCTAATTGTAGATCATCTCCTCTTCTAGCTCTAGAGCGTCCACCGCCACTTCTTCGACCACGGCCGCCACCTCCGAACATATCTCCAAAAAGATCTCCAAAAATATCTCCAAGATCTCCAAAGTCAGCACCAGCACCAAAGCCTCCGCCGCCAAAACCAGATTGTCCATCAACTCCAGCGTGCCCAAATTGGTCATAACGAGACTTCTTATTATCATCTAAAAGAATTTCTGCAGCTTCAGTTGCTTCTTTAAATTTTGCTTCTGCTTCTGCATTATCTGGGTTCCTATCTGGATGATATTTCATTGCAAGTTTTCGATAAGCTTTCTTTATTTCATCTTTACTCGCATTTTTCTGAACACCCAAAACTTCGTAGTAATCTCGTTTACTCATTTTCTATCCTAAAAAATAAAAAAAGTTCCAGCAGACTGTAAGTTATGTATAGAACAACTTAAAATCTGCTGGAACTATATTATTAAACTTCTTTAAAGTCTGCGTCTACAACATCATCGTCATCATTTTTTGAATCTGCCGATGCCCCTTGAGCCTCTGATTCTGCTCCCGGTTGTGCTCCTGGTTGAGCTCCAGCTCCATAAAGGTCTTGAGCAATAGCATGTGCTGCATTTTGAAGTCTTTCTGTTGCTGCTTTTACTTCATCTAAATTTTCTGAAGTTACTTTTGTTTTCGCTTCAGCTAATGCTGCCTCAACATCTGATTTCTTTTCAGCAGGAACTTTATCTCCTGCTTCATTGATTGCTTTTTCAGTTGAGAAGACAAGTGAATCTAAGTTATTTCTTGCATCAACGATTTCTCTTCTCTTAGAGTCAGCATCTCTATTGGCCTCAGCATCTTTAACCATTTTTTCAATTTCTTCTTCAGATAAACCTGAACCTGAAGTAATAACGATATCTTGCTTTTTACCAGTTGCTTTATCGTGAGCTGAAACATTGATAATTCCGTTAGCATCAATATTGAACTCAACTTCAATTTGAGGAACACCTCTTGGAGCAGGAGCAATTCCTGAAAGATCAAATCTACCAAGAGTTTTATTATCGTTAGCAAATTCTCTTTCACCTTGAAGTACGTGAATTGATACCGCTGGTTGGTTATCTTGGGCAGTAGAGAATACTTGCGATTTCTTAGTTGGAATCGTTGTATTCTTATCAATAATCTTAGTCATTACACCACCCATTGTCTCAATACCAAGAGATAGTGGAGTAACATCTAAAAGAAGGACATCTTTAACATCACCTTGTAGTACCCCTCCTTGAACTGCTGCACCTGCTGCAACAACTTCATCAGGGTTAACACCTTTTGAAGGTTCTTTTCCAAAAATTTGCTTAACTTTCTCTTGAATCGCAGGAATTCTTGTTGAACCACCAACAAGGATAACCTCATGAATTTCACTTTTATCTAATCCAGAGTCATTTAAACAAGTCGTACATGGAGTCATTAGTCCATCAATATATTTAGAGATTAAATCTTCAAATTTAGCTCTGGTTAAAGAAAGTACTAAGTGTTTAGGGCCAGAAGCATCTGCTGTAATAAACGGAAGATTAATTTCAGTTTGAGAAGTTGAAGAAAGTTCATGCTTCGCCTTTTCTGCTGCTTCTTTTAGTCTTTGAAGTGCCATTTGGTCTTTTCTAAGATCTACAGAGTTATCTTTTTGAAATTCTTCTGCCATCCAGTTAATAATTTCTTCATCGAAATTTTCACCACCTAGAAATGTATCACCATTTGTTGCTTTAACATCAAAAAGTCCATCTTCAGTGATTTCAAGAATTGAAATATCAAAAGTACCACCACCAAGGTCAAATACTGCAATATTCATATCTTTTTTCTGATCCATACCATAAGCAAGAGCTGCAGCTGTTGGCTCATTTACAATTCTCTTAACTTCTAATCCTGCAATTTTACCTGCATCTTTAGTCGCCTGTCTTTGAGCATCATTAAAATATGCTGGAACAGTGATAACTGCCTCCGTAACAGCTTCACCTAAATAGTCTTCAGCTGCTTTTTTCATTTTTTCTAAAACTCTAGCTGAGATTTCTTGAGGTGCCATTTCTTTATTTGCAACTTTTACCCAAGCATCTCCATTTTTATTAGCAAAAACTTCAAAAGGTGCAACAGCAGCAAATTCTTTTGCTTCCCTATCCGTTGCTTTTCTACCAATAAGTCTTTTAATACCATAGAGAGTCTTATTAGGATTTGTAACTGCTTGTCTTTTAGCAACCTGTCCTACTAATACTTCTTCTTTATCATTAAATGCAACAACTGAAGGTGTTGTGTTGTGCCCCTCAGCATTTGGGACAATTTTATATTTCCCATTTTCATAAACAGCGACACAAGAATTTGTTGTCCCTAAATCGATTCCAATAATTCTACCCATAATTGACTCCTTAAAATATTCTCTATTAATCGTTTTTAACTACAATGACTTTTGCTGCTCTGATCACTCGATCATTAAGCGTATATCCATTTTGATGAACTTGAATAACTTCCATATTTGGCTTACCTTCAGCTGGTTGCTGAGCAAGTGCTTCATGAAAATTAGGATCAAATTCTTCACCAAGTGCTTCAATTTGTTTTAATCCATGCTTAGAAAGTGAATCAATGAAAAGTTTCTGAATCATATCAATTCCAACTACAATATTTTTCACTTTTTCATCTTCATCATTTCTAATAAACCCCAAAGTTCTTTCTAAATTATCTACAACATCAAGCATATCTTTTAGAATTTTTTCACTTCCATACTTAAGAAGATTTTCTTTTTCTTTTTCAAATCTTCTTTGCATATTTTGCATTTCAGCTGCTAGATAATAATATTTTTCTTTAAACTCATCCTTTACTTCAGTTTGAGTATCTTCCTCTGTCACTTCTGCATCTGAAGCTTTTATTTCTTCTGCTTCAACTGTATTATCTACAGTTTCTTTTGCTTCTTGCTCTGTGCCATTTGTCTCTGACGTGTTTTCCATACTTTATTTACTCCAATCTAATAAGTTCCTCTAAAGTTTAAAATGGTGCCGAGCAGATAAATGTCAATGATCTGACATGAAAAAAAATTAATCAATTTACGACCAATGTGATTTTAAACAGTTAGAAGGTTATTTTTTTAAAAATATCATCGAGTAAACTATCACTCATAAGAAATCCGAGTTTAGTTACTTTAATTGATACTGGCCTAGAAGACTCTTCAATATAGCCAGCTTTAACCCAATTAGAAATAAGTATATTCATATTACTTAAGTCATTAACAGATTGAAAAATTTTTGTCATATCAAAGGGCTCGCTTCTACGGAGTCCTAGAAATAATTGTTCAATAACAAGAGACTCACCTTCAATAATTTCTTCTGTAACACCTAAAGATTTACTTTTCCATTGATACCTAGTGGAATGAGTGTCATTAACTAAAAGACCTGTCGCATTTGGTCCAATACCGGCAACAGACTCATAAGCCCAATATTTTTTATTATGCTTTGACTCATAATTCGACTTTGCAAAATTAGATACTTCGTAATGCTTAAAACCGTGTACTTTAAGGTAATCAGAAACAAACAAGTATTCATCTCTTATTCTTTCATCATCAGGAAGATTTTTATTATGCGGGTAATTAGATCGTGTTTTTAAGATATAAACACTCAAATGATTAGGGCCGTATTTAAGAATTTGGTCTATCTCATTTTTTAAATTTCTATTTTCTGATGAAGGCAGTCCCAACATGAGATCTACCGAATAATTTACCTCTTTTTCATACAAATATTTTAATAATTTTTCTATTGCTGCTAAGTCATGTCCTCTATCCATTATTTTTAATAACTTTTCATTAAATGTTTGAACACCTACTGAGTAACGATTCACTCCAAACTTTTCCCAAGAATTTATATCATTATCATTCCAAGCATTTGGATCAATCTCCAAAGTACATTCGGTGTTAGATGTTAATCTAATATTTAAACGATCAAATTCTTCTTTTAAAATATTCGCTCCAGCTCCTGGCCATAAAGATGGTGTTCCACCTCCAAGATACAAAGTATCTAGATTTGAAAGTTTAAAGCCTTGATGATTTAAATAGTTTTCATGATATTGAAATTGCTCGATGAGTTTATTTTCAAATTCTTTAACTTGATCAAAGGATTGAAGCTTATGCTTATAAAAATCGCAATAATTGCAAAGATGACGACAGAAAGGAAAATGTAGATATAGAGATGATATTTGCTTCATTAAATATATTTTGCCAATGATTCATGGGAAAGATACACTTTTTTTATGCGAATACAAGAACAATTCACTGTAATTACGACTTTGACAGTCGCAGAGATGAAAGGAAGATATCGAAATACTTTTGCAGGTTTACTATGGGTGATGTTTAATCCCTTAATTTTATTTTCAGTCCACGCTCTTATTTTCAAACACGTTCTACGCATCGATCTAGATCGGTATTATACATTTTTGCTAAGTGGACTCTTACCATGGATTTATATAAGTAACACACTCACCCAAACAGTTCATAGTTTTATTACTATGAGAGAACCTTTGCTTTCATTTCAAATCCATCCCGTATCCATTATCATATCTAAAAGTATTGATAGTTTTATCAATTTTATTTTTCCATTTGGTTTTTTATTTATACTACTATCTCAAATTGAAAGCTTTACCTATATTGGAATTCTTCTTGTTCCAATTGCAATGTTTTTCATTTTTGTAACAACGACTGCACTCGCAATTTTTCTAGCTACACTACAAGTTTTTTTCAGAGATACGCAGTACCTGACTCACTTTACCTTAAGTATTCTATTTTACCGCACTCCAATATTTTATCCACGTCATTTGATTCCTGTAAATTATCAATTTTTAGTCGATATCAATCCATTTTATGCTCTTATAAATATTTTTAAAGTATGCCTTTGGGACTATTCATTTAGTGCTTTTATGGCCTCAGTTACAATGACCTCCATTTTCACTGTAATTATTATTGTAATATCAATTTTATTTTGGAAAAAGACCCGTAATGAACTCTACATCAATATCTAACACTGTACTTGAAATTAAAAATTTAACGATTAGTTATAATTTTTCAAGGTATCAGGCTAAAGGAATTAGAGATCTTTTTATTGATATCATAAGTTCTCCAATTAATTTTTTCTTTGACCGACCTCAAAAAATAGATATTTTAAAAAATATTTCACTTGAAATCCATAAAGGTGAAAGAGTTGCCTTAATCGGTATAAATGGAGCAGGTAAAACATCCTTATGCAGAACAATATCAGGAATGTATGGTTCAAAAAAAGAGATAACTATTAACGGTAGACTTAGATCCATTTTTGATACTGCAAGTGTTATCCAGCCGGAGTTATCAGGTAGAGAAAATGCATGGATCATTACAAATATTATATACTCTAACCTTCCAAAGGAAGAGCGTGCTGAAATTGTTGAAGACTCACTGAAATTTTCAGATTTAAAAGAATACATTGAAGCTCCCTTTAAGCACTATAGTAAAGGAATGAAAGTCCGACTCTTTCTAAGTATCGTATCAGCAAAGCCATGTGATTTTCTAATTCTCGATGAAGTCTTTAATGGCGCAGATATATTTTTTAACGAGAGAATATCTGAACGAATTTTGAATGTCATAAATGAATCTGGGGCCGTCTTTTTCATAAGCCATTCTGAAGAATTAATTCATAAAGTTTGTAATAGAGCAATTGTTCTTGGAAACAAACAAATCCTCTTCGATGGAAAAGTTGATGATGCAATTAAATTCTACAAGAAAAATTACGGGGAACATTTAAAGTACGAAGAACTTAAAGAGTTTTAGCTTTATTAATTTCCTGAATGTAAACCTCTTTGAATCCATCACTTTTATAAACATTATACAGTGAACTACCTTGGGCAGATCCTTTGTAAGGTAAATAATATTTTAAAAATGACTCTCCTATTTTTTCTGATGTGAATATTTCGATCTTATGGAATCTAGATAATTTATAACTTAAACTTGATTCTTCTTTAACGCTTTCAGGTACTTCATTGATACAATCACCACCTAGAGAGTAAAAAAGATGATCAATATAATTATCTGCGACAACTCCATTTACTTGGTCTAAATTATAAAATGAGAAGCTATCTGGCTTTTTAAATAGCTCAAAAAATTCACTTGAATTCATCTCTACTTGAATATCAAATCCAAAAACCTCATATAGAACTTTATAAAACTCTATATCATATCTTTTCTTACGATGTTGCCAAGTTGACAGGATAGATTCTCTTTGTGGAAGTATAAAAACAGTTTTATTATAGCTTGATGCAATATTCCTAAGCTCCAAAGCATATTCCATTGGAGAATTTTTATTCCAAAAGTACTCTTCAGTCGCAAGACCATGGAAGTAAAGAACTTCTTTACCAATATCATCCTTAGCTGTTCCCTTCACTTGATAAAAGGCGACTTGATGTTTCCATGAAGGAGGAACAATATTTATAAATCGATGATTAATGAGTAATACTGTTTTTAAATCATATGGTGGTTTAGGGTGCTGGAGAAAGAAATCTAATACCCCTGCAAAACCATCTCTAATTGTTACGATGGAATATCTTCCTAAGTCAAAATTATCTCGAAATTCATAAAAGAATGCTGGATTACCTTCAAAAAAGTATTTCTCGGTAATTGGAAAATAAGACCAATAAAAATCTTTAAATAATGCATCTCTAAAATCAACATTCCATTTTTTATAATGAATATTATCGTGAGTACTATTTTGAATATAATTTGAAATCTTATTTAATATAGGCATCATAAACCTTATAATAGAAATGATTAAATTCTCTTGTTGTTTCTGACCTTAGAAATTCATTATGCCTGAGGTATTGCTCATTAGTCATTTGAACCATCACATCTGTACCCCCTTCATATGCGGGTACTGAAATATCACCTATCTTCTTCAGCCTCTCACTGACAGCTTCTATCGATAAATATTTTTTTGCAGTATTCTCAATTTCTTTACAGTTTATTTCTTTATTTGAAAAATTTTGAATTGCATTTTGTAAATCATTCTCATCTAAAACTGGTAACTCTTTTCCAAGCTTAACCGGAACAAAAATTAATTGGTCTTTTATTTCTTTGAAATTAAAAGAATAATATCCTGCCCAATCTGTAAGAATAAGTGGAAGGCCACAACATAAAGCCTCGGCCACCGACATCCCATAATCTTCATCGTGATATGTACTGAAACTAATAAATGCATTTGCTGTATTATAATATTCAACGAGAACATCATTTTTTAAGTTACCAGTTAAAATAACTGAGTCACTTATATCATCGTATTCTTCTAAAATATGTTGAATACTTCGGTAGTACTCACCTTGTAGTTGAGTATAGCTCAAGTATGGCTGACCTAAATTATCACACTCACCAATTAAAATAAGATAAGAATTTTCACCTATTTTTTTATCTCTTTTACAACTTAGAAATGTAGACACAAGCTCTACAATTCTTTTTTGGTATGAGAGCCTTCCTGTATAGATAAAAATTTGTGCATCTTTTGCTATTTTAAGTTTTGCTCTAAGTTCACCATTACCTTCTTTATATCGGAATTTTTGAGTATCCACTGGAAATGGACTAACTTGAATTAATTCTTTTTGAGCTACGTAGTTAGCAAGGTAATTTGCTTGTCTCTCAGAAGCTGTAATGTATTTTACCCTTAATCCCTTCATGATTTGATTAAACGAACGCCATTCTGTTAAGTATAAAGGATAATCTCCAAACACATGTACTGTCATTTCTGGCCATGACGTTTTATCACTTTTTACACTCATTAATCTTTCAATAAAAGTAATTGGAGTTGGTTTGTGGTCAATAAAGATAAGTCTATCAATTTTCTCTGTGAAAATTAACTTTAAGTCGTTAACACTGACTTCTCTATATCGCGTATAATCAATGTGGAGTACATTTTCTTTCCCGTATGCAAGTTCATACGCTGTGATTAAGTTACGACATATAACTGTGCAACTAAACCAATCAGATTCTTGAAAAGAATAAACGAGGGCAATTTTCTTCATCTTAGCTAATCAATCTTGTATATATTTAATTATTCTTATACTCTAATAGAGTTTATCTACTCAAAAGCATTAAAACAACAGGATTCTTATGAATATAGAAAATACAGTTCTCAATAATGGTTTAAAAACACTGTTTATTGATTCACCAAGCTCAAATGTTACGACAGCACAAATTTGGTTTAAAGCAGGAAGCTCTTTAGAGAATAAAACGAACATGGGAATTGCACATTTTCTTGAACATATGTTTTTTAAAGGATCAAAAAAATATCCTTCTATGAAAATTGCTAAAACTATCGAAAGTTTTGGTGGTGAAATCAATGCTTTCACATCATTTGACTATACGTGCTACTACATTAATGGTCCTGCCCATGAAGTGGGTACCATTGTAGATGTTTTACTTGATATGGTAAGTAATCCTCTTTTTCTAGAAGAAGATCTCATTCCTGAAAGAGGAGTTGTTTTTGAAGAATATAGAAGATCAATTGATAATCCTTCACAATTTAATTTTTTTAAAATACAAAATGCATCATTTCCTAAAGGGTATAAACATCCCATTCTTGGAAGCGAAAAAACCATAAAGAATTTTTCAATAGAGCAATTAACAGAATTTAGAAACAATTTTTATAATTTAGAAAATTCTTTATTTGTGGTGGCTGGAAATTTAAAGAATAAAGAAAAGATAAAGAAAAAAATCAATCAATTCACTTTGCCTTCAGGAAAAAAATCAAATTTTCCTCAATTCAAATTAAAAACAAAATCAACTATTGATATACATTCAAAAGCAGTAAATCAAGCAACTGTCACACTTAGTATTCAAGCCCCTGATTATTCCCACCCCGATGGAGCAGCAGAAGACTTGGCCATAAATACGTTATGTTATGGTGATATTTCGCCTTTATACAAACACCTCGTAGCTGGTACTTCGCTATGTAATAGTGTTAGTGGTTCAACAATGTTTTTTTCCAACGGTGGATGTCATTTTATAAGATTTGCAACTCCATTAGAAAATTTAAAAGAAACAATGAAAGAGCTACCAAAGGTTCTTGCAAATGTTTTTAAAAAGGGACTAACTCAAGACTCAATCGATCGAATTAGAAATCAATATATTGCTTCTAAAATATATGAGAAAGAAACCATAGAATCCTATGCATTTGCACTAGGACATGGATATGCACAATCTGAAGATATTCATTGCGAGGATGAATTTATAAAAACAATGAAAACAACTTCAAGAGCTCACGTTCAAAAATTACTTGCTGATATCTTTAAAAGAGAAATTCATATAAGTGTACAATTACCTCAAAATTCTACTCTAAAAAGCATTAAAGAAAGCACTGAAAAACTCAAACTCGCACTTAATCAAATTGGAACAAAAGAGTCTGAAAAGATTAATACTCTACCTTTAGAAACTTCAAAATATGATTCTGAAGTTAAAACTATTAATTTATCACCTGGAGTAAAATTACTTTACAGACAAAACTTACTCACACCAACTTTTGCATTTCATGCTTACCTCAAGGGAGGATTGAGCGCTGAAAGTGATGAAATTAATGGTGTATACAATCTCATCGCTAAAAATATTACATATGGCCATAAAGAGATCAATTATGAGGATCTTAAAAGTGAACTTGAAAAAAAATCTTCGTACATAAATGGTTTTTCAGGTAGAAATGCGTACGGTATAACTCTCCATGGATTAAGTGAGCACTCATCATTTCTTATTGGTAATTTTTTGAAACTACTGACTCAACCAAAGTTTCCCAACCAGTATTTTAAAGTAGAGAAAGAATTAGTAAAAAGATCCATTTTTATACAACAAGAAGATCCTGTTAAACATTGTTTTAAAGAATTTAATAAACTTGTATTCAACAAACATCCATACGCAAAAGAGATGATTGGTACACCTAAGAGTATTAGTAAAATTACAAGAAAAACTCTCGAAGTAGTTCATCAAGAAAGGTTAAGACAAAGTGAAATCGTACTAACTTATTGTGGTGACTTAGATTTAGATACCGTTTTGGAGTACATTAGACCTTTATTAAATATTCAAGATCGAAAATATAAAAAATCTAAGACTAAGAAGCAGTCGATACAACCACTTAACGGCGAATTGATTCAAATTCCTTTCGATAGAGAACAAACACATATTATGATTGGTAAACCTTCATTTATGGTTGGTTCTGATGAGGATCTTTACTTAAAAATGTTTACAACTTTTTTGGCGGGTCAATCGTCCGAGCTATTTGTAGAAGTTCGAGATAAAAAAGGTTTGTGCTATAGTGTTCAACCTCTTCAAAACACATCGCTAGAAGCTGGGTACTGGGGAATATATATTGGCGCCGGACATGATAAAGTTGATCTAGCCATTGATGCGATAAAAGCTATTTTGGATAAGTATAGAAAGAAAGGTTTTACTCAAAGAGAATTTAATGAAATAAAAAAGATGATTAACGGGCAAAATTTAATAAACTTACAGACCAATGAAGATTATGCTCACTTTTACTCTATTGCGATCTTACATAATCTTGGAATTGATTATCAACATATTGGTTTTGAAAAGATCAAAAATATGGAGTTAGCTGATTTTAATAAATTCCTAGCTGAATTTCTTATTGATGAGTGGAATATTGTTAAGGTTGGAAGACTTTAAGAAATTTTTCTCTTATCTTCAGCTCTAATAATAACAGAATTTAATTCAGTTTTATTAATTAAATAGTCTTCAAAGGAATTATAATTTAAAGATTCTGATGCTGTTTTAATTACATTTAAAATAGCATCGAGAGAAGTCGCAAATTTTTGGTAAAAGTTTGGTATGTCATAAAACGTACAATCTAGATTTTCCATATGGATATAGGCACTTCTACCTAAATTTAAATAGTAGCTTCTCGATGGAGCTCTTCTTTTTTGTTCACTTTTAAAAAAGCCAAGTTGGACAAGTACACTATCTCCAACATCTTTTAATATTTTCTTTTTTTCATGATCAGGTTTATGATGAGCTTCTAAATAATTTATTCCTAAAACTTTTTCACTTACTCCCGATTCTGTTTTTTGAAAAAAGTGACCAGAAAGAGAGTATTGGTTTAATACTTCTGAACTATACAGAATAAATTCTTGCGGTAACGGACAAAGACATTTTTTATTAATCTCGTCTAGATTTTGATAGAAAAATTGAGTTAAACTTTTAGTAGTATCTAAATTCCCCATTAAATACATTATAGCAGAATAATATATGCCCTGCGCAACCAGGAAAAAAAGTCAAAAAAAGACCTCTAAAGAGGTCTTAAGTTATTAATTTTTTATTCTTCCACTTCAATCATCAAGTAACCTGATTCTAGGACCTGACCTTCTGTAATATGCACAGCTTTGACAATGCCATCAATACCAGCTTTAACTTCATTTTCCATTTTCATGGCCTCTAAAATGACCAGTGTATCACCAGCTTGAACCGTCGCTCCTTCAGTTGTCATAACCTTTATGACCTTACCTGGCATGTCAGTTACAAGATCTCCTGCATTTGCATTAGAAAGTCCAGAAGGTTTAAAACCTCTATAAACATTAAGACTTTGATTTACACTAACAAGTCCTGACTTAGACTTTAGTCTTGGTAGTTTCATCCAATGCTCATTATCTGTTGAAACATAAGATTTACCAGCTAGGTTTTTTACGTAGAAAGATCTTTGAACTTCCGAACCTTCTGCAATTTGAATTTTTTTAGTTTTGCTTTCTTCGGCAACAAAAGAAACATCAAATGACACTTCTTTGCCTTCTGAATTTATGATGTAATATTTCATTCTCTCATTCCCTCTAACTCAATTGCGATTGCTTTTAAATATAAGTCTTCATCGCTCGCTAAAGCCTCAACTCTCTCTTGAGGTTTAACCTCTGAAATATAATTGGTTGTATACGTTCCGGCCACGAATTTTTCTTCTTCTATAATAATTTCATGAAGCTTTGTGTTTGTTTTTATGCCATCAATGTAAAGATTTTTAATCGCATTCTTTATTTTTCGCATTGCAACTTTTCTGTTTAAGCCGTGTACTATGAGCTTTCCAATCATAGGATCAAAGTCTGGTTTAACTTCGAAGCCATTATAAATACAATGATCAAATCTAACACCTTGCGGAAAAGTATATTCAAAAGCAGCTACTTTACCTGGCGCAGGAAGCATTGTTACAGGATCTTCCGCACAAATACGACACTCGATAGAATGGCCAGTTATCTTTAAATCTTCTTGTCTTGAAAAATCTAATTCTTCACCAAGTGCTGACTTAATCATATTAGCAACAAGGTCTACACCAGTAATAAGCTCTGTTATAGGATGCTCAACTTGAATCCTTGTATTCATTTCTAGAAAGTAAAAAGATTTATCTTCACCCATTATAAATTCAACAGTTCCAGCTGAGTCGTAATTCACTGCTTGTGCCAAGCGAACAGCTGTTTCACATATCTCTTTTCTTAATGCTTCATCATTCCCTATAAAAGGAGAAGGAGCTTCTTCGATAATTTTTTGATGTCTTCTTTGAACAGAACATTCCCTTTCAAAGCAGTGAAAGATATTACCTTTTTTATCTGCAATGATTTGTACTTCAATATGATGAGGATTAACAATAAACTTTTCAACGAGAACGCCAGGATTTCCAAAGCTTGATAAGGCTTCCCTTCTAACTGCTTCAAAGTTTTTTTCTAATTCATCTTCTGAATTACAAACTCTCATCCCTTTTCCTCCACCTCCAGCTACAGCTTTTAGTAAAACGGGGTACTTGATATCTGCAGCTATTTTCTTTGCTTCTTCAGCAGACTCAATTTCTCCAGTAGAACCTGGAACAACAGGAACTCCTGCATCTTTTGCCATTTGTTTTGAGATAGCTTTATCACCCATCTTTTCAATGGCAAATGAATTTGGACCTATAAAAAGAACTCCTGCATCCTCAAGTTTTTTTGCAAATACAGTGTTCTCGCTTAAAAACCCATAACCAGGATGAACAGCATCTATTTTATATTCTTTGATCAATTCTAATATTTGATCCATATTCAAATATGTTTCAGTATTATTACTTCCTTTAAGATGTAGCCAAACATCACAATATTCTAAATGAGGAGGTTCTAATTCGTTGTCTGTCCAAAAGCCAACTGCTGTGTGCCCTAGCTCTCTAATGGCCTTCGCAACCCTAATTGCAATCTCACCCCTGTTACATATAAGTATTCTTTTCATGATTTACCTTTTTGTTATAGAGGAATGTTTCCATGTTTTCTTTTAGGTCGAAGTGCTTTTTTATTTGATAGAAAGTCTAAATATTTAGCAATTCTTTCTCTAGTGTCTTCAGGAAAAATAACTTCATCGACATATCCTAAACTTGCAGCCTTATATGGGTTTGCAAATTCATTTTCATAATTTTCAACAAGTTCTGATTTCTTTTTATCAAAGGCATCACCTTCTAAACCCTTAAGGTCATTTCTGAAAATAATATTAACTGCCCCATCTGCTCCCATAACAGCAATTTCACCGCTAGGATAAGCTAAATTAATGTCTGCACCAATATGTTTTGATGCCATAACATCATAAGCTCCTCCATATGCTTTTCTTGTAATAAGGGTAATCATTGGAACCGTTGCTTCAGAATATGCATATAATAATTTTGCTCCATGCCTAATAATTCCACCATATTCTTGTACTGTACCTGGTAGAAAACCTGGGACATCAACTAATGTTAAGAGTGGTATTTCAAAAGCATCACAAAATCTAATAAACCTTGCAGCTTTAGATGAAGCATCTATATCTAAACATCCAGCTAAAACTTGTGGTTGATTGGCCACAATCCCAACTTTATAACCACCGACTTGTGCAAATCCACAAATAATATTTTTTGCAAAGTCTTTTTGAACTTCTAAGAAATGTTGGTCATCAACAACTTCCATTATAAGCTCTTTCATATCATATGGTTTTTTTGAATTCTCAGGAACAAAGTCTTTTAACTTTGTATTTTTTCTTTGAATAGAGTCAAAACTATGAGATTTATCTTGCTTTTGAAAGTTCCCACTTGGAATAAAGTGCAATAACTCTCTTACTCTTTCTAGGCAGTCATCTTCATCTTGACACAAAAAATGTGCTACACCTGATTTTTCATTATGGGTATGGGCACCACCAAGCTCATCCTTGGTTACTTCTTCATGAGTTACCGTTTTTACAACTTCAGGACCAGTAACAAACATGTAAGATGTTTTATCAACCATAAAAATAAAATCAGTCATTGCAGGTGAATAAACAGCTCCCCCTGCACAAGGTCCCATCACTAAAGAAATTTGAGGAATAACTCCTGAGGCCTTAACGTTTCGATGAAAAATATCTGCGTATCCTGCAAGCGACTCAACACCCTCTTGAATTCTAGCTCCACCAGAGTCATTGATCCCAATAATAGGAATCTTATTCTCAATGGCAAAATCCATTATCTTACAAATTTTTTGAGCGTAAGCTTTACCCAGAGCTCCCCCCCAACAAGTAAAATCTTGAGAAAAAACTGCTACTTTTTGTTCATTAATTTTTCCAATTCCTGTAATAACACCATCGCCTAAATATTTAGTCTTTTCCATCCCGAATGAATTACAGTTATGCTTAACAAATTTATCAAACTCAATAAAAGAATTAGGATCTAAAAGCCTAGTTATTCTTTCCCGAGCTGTATATTTACCCTGATCATGTTGTCTTTGAATTCTTGCTTCACCACCACCAAGATTAGCTTCTTGAACAAGCCCGCTTAGTTGAGAGCGTTTCTCCTCATTGGAAATAGCCATAAAACCTCCATTTTACTATGTGGTATTTATACCCCTATAAAAACAGGTTTTCAATTATGGGCGTGTTGAAAGAAATGATCTTGTATTATTTGTCATGGGAACCGCATTCTTTGGATCTATTGTAGGCTTAACATTTACCAACAATGATTTTAACTCAATGCTGTAATTATTGCTGCTAACTGTCGTAGACTTTGAAACTAGCTTTACCAATCCTATTGGTTTCACTTTTTCCGAAATCCAGAAATCTACTGTTTGACCATCATTCGTTTTTCTATAATGTTTAGCTTTTATTGTACCTGCTGGCAACTCAACTGTTTCAAGCCCAATAAAATTCTTATTTAATTCACTTTCTTTTAAAAATATAAAACCTTGAACTTGAATCACTTTAATAACGTAAAAGAAATCTCTCGTCATAATTTCTGGCTTGAGTTCTTTGTTTGCCAAGAAATAACCATTTTGAATAACAACACCTGTATCCTTTTTAACATCAAGTGAAAATTGCATCCAAACATCGCTTCCTAGCAGGGTTTGTGCATTCATATGATATTCAATTGATACTTTTTCTTTTCCGGAACTAGCAAAATATATATCTATATTTGTCTTAGCTCCACTTGCCGACATTTCAAAGGTAGAACCTTGACCTTTCGTAAATGCGAAAATTTTCAACGGAATGAGTAAAAGAATTAATACTTTAAACAATTATTCTTCCATTATCTGGTCAAGAATCTTTTGCTGTTCTTCTCTATTTTTCTTATAAGCTTTAAGCTGATTCATTATTTCGGCTTGTTGTTCACTACTAATTGTTCTGCTTGTTGGCTGGGAGTTGCTACCAAGCTCTTCGTTTTTCTTATCTATTACTTTTAACCCTGAACTTGGATCAGTAGAAGGCTTAGAATCAATATCCGAAACTTTACCTTCCAATTTTTCAACTCGACTCGTTAATGCATCTATTTGCTCTTGCATTTTATCTAGTTGCTTTAATCTATATGTCTTCGCCCCAACATTGAAGCTGAGACTAAGAAATCCTAGGAGTAATAATTTTTTCATTATTCATTACCCGCTTTTTTTCTCTTATCTAGGTCATACTTATCAACTTTCATAATTAAACTTGCTCTACTTATTCCTAGCTCTTTAGAAAGTTTAGATTTGTTAAAGTTACAACGCTTCAAACCTTCCTTAATCATGTAAGACTCGAGTTCTTCCATCGCAACTTTTAAGCTTCCCTTAGTATTAATTCCCCTAAGGTTTCCAGTGGCCATGGTTTGTGAACCACCGTTATTAGAATGAACTTGTTCAGTAATTCTAGATGAAAGTAAATCTGGAGTAATTACTTTATCCTCTCCTGCAAGTACAACTAATCTTTCTACTTCGTTTTGAAGTTCTCTAACGTTACCTGGCCATTTATGATCCAAGAATTTTTCAAGAGTCTTTTTCCCCCATTGCTTAAGTGGGTGCCCCATTTCTGCACATTTTTTTTCAAGAAATGTATCCATCAATAATGGAATATCTTCTGTTCTTTCTCTTAAAGGTGGAATTGTTACATTAATAACATTAATTCTGTAATATAAATCTTCTCTAAACTCACCTTTTGAAATCATCTCTTTTAAAGGTCTATTTGTTGCAGCTAAAACTCTGACATTTACTTTTTTCGGTTGAGTTGCACCTACTGGTAAAAAAGTACCTTCTTGTAATACTCTTAAGAGTTTCACTTGCATACTTAGTGTCATGTCACCGATCTCATCTAAGAATAGAGTTCCACCATTGGCTACTTCAAATACACCCTTTTTATCTTTAACAGCTCCTGTAAAAGCTCCTTTTACATGTCCAAATAATTCAGAATCAAGAAGGTTATCATTAAAAGCTGAACAGTTTACAGCAACGAAAATCGAATCTTTTCTTGGTGAGTTATAGTGAATGGCCTTAGCAACCATTTCTTTCCCTGTACCATTTTCACCTTGTATAAGTATTGTTGCTTCAGAGTTTGAAACCTTTGTAAGTAAGTGGTAGATCTCTTGCATTTTTTTCGATTTACCTATGATATTATGATATCTGTACTTGTTACCAAGCTCCGCATTAAGATCCATAATTCTTGCTTCTCTTTTATTTACTTCCTCATAAACCATGGACACTTCATGAGCAACTAAGCCTATCAGCTCTTTAAGATATTCATACTCATGAACCTTAAGCTTTTTTAAACTATTACTTGATGCTTGAGCATCTTCTGCACTTGCGCCACACTCAATTAATTTATCTTTTATTTCATCTAATTCTGCTGATGTAACTTGGTCAGTAACATAGGAGTAGGCAAAAACGGCACCCAGAAACTCACCTTCTGCCTCTATTTTTGCGGCTATCATTCTGACATGGGGAAAAAAAGAATCATAATAAAAAGACTCTGACTCTGAACCTTCTAACTGATCAAGACCCTTTTCAATATCCTGAGTAAGAAATTCTTTACCATAAGGAAGATGTGATTGTACTTTAAAGAGGTGACTTACAAATTGATGGTCTTTATCAAAAACACTCGAGTGAATATTTCCGTGTTGATCAGTATAGAAAATATCGACACCAAACCACTTTCCAATAATTTCTTCAAGCTTCTTATTAGCATGTAAATCTTTAATCGTTTTCCAGTCAATCATATAAGGCTCCGTTTAGTTAATCCCTATATATTATCGGTGAGTTTGATTAGATTCTTGACAGCATTAAATATGCTAATGCAAAAAATTTAGACGAATTTAAGAAAATCAATATGTTATAACTGTCCAAAAAACTCCAGCATAAACTGCTGAGTCCATGGTTGCTGACCACTTAATTTGCGAATCAGTGTATTTTTTGTGCCAAATACATACGACTCAGGAAGTTTAAATGTACCGAATTTATTCAATTCATTCTTGTTATCCTGAACAAGAGCGTATTGAGAACTAACATTTAACAAATACTCTGCCTTATATTTTTTCAAAAATTTTAATATTTTTTCTTTTTGATCAGATACTGCTACAAACAAAAATTTTATTTTCGTATTATCTTTTACTAATTTCATAAATTCTAGTAAATCTGGAAATTCCACTTCACAAGGCCCACACCAAGTGGCCCAAAAGTGTACAACTAGTATATCACCATCTGACTTAAAATTATTCAATAGAAAAATTGAATTACTATCAAAGACTGTAAACCCTGCTGTCTCTGGATAGTTTTTCAAAACAGAACCAGATGTCGTTTGCCCAGAGCTAAACTTCTCTTCAAGCTTTGATGTCTCATAGATTGTGTACCCGAATACGCTACCAATTATGAATAAAAATAATAAAAGTTTATTGTTCATATTAAAAAAAAAGACCTTCTAAAAAGAAGGCCTCTATAATTATGTTAAATTAATTTAAAACTATTCAACAAAAGCGATGTAACCCATTTGACTTGCATCACCCAATCTTCTATCAGCTAATTTAACTATTCTAGTATACCCACCATTTCTTTCTTTGAACTTTGGGGCAATCTCAGTGAATAGTTTATGTACAGCATCTTTATTGTTTAGCTTTTGATACGCAAGTCTTCTGTTATGAAGAGTATCATTCTTTGCTAAAGTAACTAATTTTTCAACTACACCTCTAACAGCCTTAGCCTTAGTTGTTGTTGTTTTAATTTTTCCATGATCAATCACTTCTTTAGCTAGGTTTCTAATTAAAGCTTTTCTATGTGAAGGATCAACACCTAATTTATACTTATGTTTAGCGTGTCTCATGACTTTTTCCTACCTTAATAATTATTCGTTATCCTGAACCTGTTTCATAATACTATCAACTTTCATACCCAGTCCTAATCCCATTTGAGTAAGAATTTCCTTGATTTCATTCAAAGATTTTCTACCAAAGTTTTTAGTTCTAAGCATTTCACCTTCAGTTTTAGAAACTAGTTCGTAAATATACTTAATATTAGCGTTTTGCAAGCAGTTTGCACTTCTTACAGATAATTCAAGCTCAGATACTGGCTTAAGAAGGGCATCATTAGTTGGTGAGCTACTAGCTGCAGCAGCTGGCTTAGCGGCCTCAACAGGTGCATCTTCATCTTCAAAATTAAGAAATACAGTTAATTGATCTCTTAAGATTTTTGCTGAGAATGCAACAGCATCAACTGGATCAACACCAGCATTAGTCCAAACTTCCAAAGTTAGTTTGTCATAATCAGTTCTTTTTCCAACCCTAGCATTTGTAACTGTATAGTTAACTCTATGGACAGGAGAGAAAAGAGTATCTAAATACATCCAACCAACAGGTAAATCAAAGTTCTCTTTATTATCTAAAGCAGAAACATATCCCTTACCTCTTGCTATCTTTAATTCCATTCTAATTGAACCACCAGATGAAATATTACAAATAGTATGCTCAGGATTTAAAACCTTAACATTAGTATTCTCAACAATATCAGATGCATAAACTGCACCTTCAGAATTTTTCTCAAGAACTAAATTAACTTCTTCTTTATCCATAATCTTAAACTGAACTTCTTTAAGATTTAAAATAATTTCAGAAACTTCTTCTTTTACATTATTTATTGTACCAAACTCATGGTCTACACCATCAATTTTGATAGCTACAATCCCAGCTCCCTGAAGCGAGGAAAGTAAAACTCTTCTTAAAGAGTTTCCAAGAGTTAAACCGTAACCTCTTTCTAATGGCTTAGCTACAAATTTTCCATAACTTGGTTTTAATGCATCCTTATCAACTTCAAGTGCAGTTGGACGGATCATGTCAATCCAGTTTTTTGAAGCAAACGTTGTGTTAACAGACATACTCAATATCTCCTTAAATTAGATTATACTCTTCTTCTTTTTGGTGCTCGACAACCATTATGAGGCATTGGAGACTTATCTGCAACAGAAGTTATTTTCATACCAACTGATAGTAATGCTCTAATTGCATTTTCTCTACCAGCTCCTGGTCCTTTTACCTTTACATCAACTGAGGATACACCATGCTCTTGAGCTTTTTTAGCAGCTTCTTGAGATGCAACTTGTGCAGCAAATGGAGTTGACTTTTTTGAACCTCTAAATCCTAAACCACCAGCAGATGCCCAAGAAATAGCATTTCCTTGAGGATCAGAGAAAGTAACAATTGTATTATTAAATGATGCTTGTATGTGACATACAGCATGTGTAATATTCTTTTTAACTTTTTTCTTAGTTTGTTGTTTTGCCATAATTATTTCTCACTATTACTTCATAGACTTAATTGATTTCTTACCTGCAATTGCAACGGCCTTACCTTTTCTCGTACGAGCATTGGTATGCGTTCTTTGTCCTCTACATGGTAAACTTTTTCTATGTCTAATACCGCGATAACATCCTAGATCTTTCAATCTTTTAATATTTAAACCAACTTCTCTTCTTAAGTCACCCTCTACAGTATATGCTTCAAGTGCCTTTCTGATATTGTTAGCCTCTTCCTCTGTTAAATCATTAGAGTTTTTAAGATGATCAACTTCTGCTGCTCTTAATACCTCATCTCCAATTTTTGGACCTACACCATATAATGATCTCACAGCAATTTTCATTGCTTTATTTCTTGGTAAGTCAACACCTAAAATCCTAGCCATTGATATCTCCTAATTAACCTTGTCTTTGTTTATGTCTTGGGTTTCCTTTACAGATAACTCTCAAAACACCTTTTCTTTTTATAACTTTGCAATCTTTACAGATTCTTTTTACACTTGATCGAACTTTCATAATAGTTAACCTTTACTCCTATAAATAATTCGTCCTTTCGTAAGATCATATTTGCTTATTTCAACTAGAACCTTATCTCCAGGTAGAATTTTAATAAAATTCATTCGCATCTTACCACTGATATGAGCCAATACTACGTGTCCATTAGGTAATTTAACTCTAAACTTAGTATTAGGAAGTAACTCCAATACCTCACCCTCTACCTCTAATATGTCACCTGTAGCTTCTGCCATTCAATACACCTAAATAATGAACATGTTTGTATATATGAATTCCAATGCCTTGGCAATAAAATTCATGACTCTTTATTTAATTTTTGAAACAATTTCATCGTAAACGGACTCAAGTTCTTGATCCGCGTCTACTTTTACTAAAGCATTCATACTATTATAGTATTCAACTATTGGCTCCATCGTTTCTGAGAACACTGCCATTCTCTTTCTTACAACCTCTTCCCTGTCATCATCTCTCTGAATCAAAGGCTCACCAGTCACATCGCACACACCACTCGTCTTTGGAGGATTAGTTATTAAGTTGTAAATATACTTACCATCTTTAGTTACTCGTCTATTAGTGAGTCTATCTACTAACTTATCAGTATCAAGTTCAAAATAAACAGCCTTAAATACATAACCATCCAAAATCGTAGAAAGGGTTTTGGCCTGATCAATATTTCTAGGGTAACCATCAAATATATAAGCCTTCTGACCAAGATCTAAATTAGCCTTCAAAAGCTCAACAACCAACTCATCAGAAACAAGTTGACCATCATCCATAACTTTTTTAACTTTAAGACCTAGCTCAGAGCCTTTTGCAATCTCTTCTCTTAATAGGTTACCGGTAGATACATGTCCATAAGATAACCTATCCACTAATTTTGCGGATTGAGTTCCCTTACCAGACCCTGGCGCACCTAAAAAAACGAGATTATTCATTATTAAAACCTTCTGCCTGCTCCACTATACTTACCTCTTGACTTGTAAGTAGTGTCGTATTTTTGTGATATCATAAAGCTTTCAGCCTGCGCCATTGTATCGATTGCCACTCCAACAAGAATAAGAAGTGAAGTACCTCCAAAATAGAAAGGAACCTTGGCTACATTAAACAAAATAGCTGGCATAATACAGATAACCGACATGTAGATACTACCTACAAGTGTTAGCCTTGATACAACTAGATCCAGAAACTCTGCCGTTTTCGCACCTGGTCTAATCCCAGGAATAAAGCCACCATTTTTCTTCAGCGATTCAGAAATATCATCAGTTTTAAATTGTATCTGTGCGTAAAAATAACAAAAGAAGACAATCAGACCAACAAAAACTACATTATACAGAGTTTGTCCTGGATACAAGGACGCCTGAATTGTATCAATATACATTTTCAAGGGACTATCCTGCGGAACAAAAGTAGAGATTGTTGTCGGAAACCCAAGTAATGCAGATGCGAAAATTGGAGGCATTACACCCGAGATATTAACTTTTATAGGTAAATGTGATGCTTGACCACCAAATACTCTGTTGTTAACAACTCTTTTTGCATATTGCACTGGGATCTTTCTAAATGCTTTTTCAGTAAAAATTATAATCCAAAAAGCTGCTACCATAATAGCTGCAACCAAAAGAAGATTTAAACCAGAAAGCTCACCGTTATTAAAAAGATTTACAGTATCTCTTAAACCACCAGGGATACCAGCTGCGATACCCGCAAAGATAATAAGAGAAATTCCATTCCCAATACCTCTTTCAGTAATCTGCTCACCTAACCACATTACAAACATGGTTCCAGCAGTCAAAGTTATCACAGTAAGTGCTCTAAACCCCAAACCAGGTTCTAGGACAATCGGTAACCCACTTGGACTTTTAATGTTCTCTAACCCAACGGCAAGACCAAAACCTTGAATCATACAAAGAATAACCGTTGCATATCGAGTCCATTGCTGTATTTTTTTATGCCCATCCTGTTCTTTTTGTAACTCAGCCAAAGTCGGAAAGGATACGGCTAATAAACTAAAAATAATTGATGATGTGATGTATGGCATAATTCCCAAGGCAAGAACAGAAAATCTCTGAAGAGCTCCCCCTGTAAAATTATTAAAAATACCAAACATCGAACCTTGCATATTATTAAAGAATGATGTCAGGGCAGCACCATCAACACCAGGTGTTGGAACTTGAGTCGCAACTCTAAAAACACCTAACATTAACAAAGTGAAGAGTACACGCTTTTGTAACTCTTCAATTTTTCCTTGTGCGTTTGACATTATTTACTTTCCCTAGTTTCGATTTTTCCACCAGCTTTTTCGATTAATTCTTGGGCTGTTTTTGAAAATTTATCAATATTAACAAAAGTAAGTGCTGTTGCAAACTCACCCTTAGTTAATACTTTAATAGGTAATCTTCTGTTTCTACCACTTAAAAGACCTGCTTCAACTAGGGCCTCTCTAGTAACTTCACCAGAAGTAAACTTTGCAGCAATTCTGTCTAAAGTAACTTCAGCATAAACAGTTTTAAAAGGTGCATTTGAGAAACCTCTTTTAGGAAGTCTTCTATAGATTGGCATTTGCCCACCTTCAAAACCTAACATTACCCCACCGCCAGATCTTGCTTTTTGACCTTTGTGACCTTTACCAGCTTGAGTCCCCCAACCTGAACCTTGTCCACGACCAATTCTTTTTACATTTCTGTGTGCACCCTTTG
Organism: uncultured Bacteriovoracaceae bacterium; assembly: GCA_964342535.1. Classification (GTDB taxonomy): domain Bacteria; phylum Bdellovibrionota; class Bacteriovoracia; order Bacteriovoracales; family Bacteriovoracaceae. The sequence goes on from CAYFHZ010000001.1 coordinate 25,638, forward strand.
GGCTTTTTAAATTATTTAACGTAAGCATAGCTACTCCAAATTATTTTTCTTCCACAACTTCTACAAGGTGGATTACTTTTTTAATCATTCCTCTAACACAAGGAGTGTTTTCCAATGTTCTAGTCGAACCAACTTTTCTAAGACCAAGGCCACGTACATTTGCCTTCATTTTCTCTGTACAAGTTATCGAACTTTTCTTTAATTTTACAGTTATTGTACTCATTTTAAACCCCAATGATATTACTTCGTGTTACTAATTCTTAAAGATTTAGCATCAACACCTCTTGCGTTAGCAACCTGCTCAACAGATCTAATATTTCTGAAAGCATCAAATGTAGCCTTAACAACATTGTGAGGATTACTACCTCTTAGAGATTTCGTTAATACATTTTTAATTCCAGCTAATTCTAGGATGGTACGACATGCTCCAGCAGCCTTAACCCCTGTACCTTCTCCAGCTGGCTTAAAAAGAATTTTACCAGCATCAAACTCACCGAGAATCTCATGTGGAATAGTTCCGTTTTCAACTGGTATATGAATCATTTTCTTAGCTGCTTCCTGAGAAGCTTTTCTAATTGCATCAGGAACTTCTTTTGCTTTACCAAGACCGTAACCGACCTTACCTTTTTGGTCACCTACAATTACAAGAGCAGAGAAAGAAAACCTTCTACCACCCTTAACAACTTTAGCAACTCTATTTACAGCAACAACTCTCTCTTCATAATCAGGAGTATTCGCTTCTTGCTTCTTAGGTGCTCTAGGCGCTCTAGCTGGCCTCTTACCTTTCTTCTCTTCAGCAGGTTTTACTTCAGTATTTTCATTTTCAGTAGTCATTCAGTTTCCCCTAATTAGATTTGAACTCCACCTTCTCTGATAGAACCTGCTAGCGCCGAAATTACACCTGTGTATTTCTTACCATTTCTATCAAAAACGGCATTTTTAATATTTTTTTCTGTTAATAATTTTGCAACTTCGGCACCTACTAGCTTTGCACTATCGGCATTCGCAGAAGAACCTACTGCTTTCTTTCCAAAAGTTTGGACAGAAAACAAAGTTTTGCTTTCACTATCATTTACCACTTGAACAAAAAGGTTAGAATTTGTCTTTGTAGCGCAAATTCTTGGTCTATCAGCAGTTCCAACAACTTTTTTTCTGATAGAAAGCTTTCTTCTTAGTTCTTTCGCTTTTGAAGCGTTTTTAATTTTTCCTATTGGCTTTCTCATTATTTCACCTATCTATTATTTTTTCCCACCAGTCTTACCAGCTTTTCTAATAATAACTTCATCAGCGTATCTAATACCTTTACCTTTGTATGGCTCAGGTCCCCTGAATGATCTTATTTTAGCAGCAGCAAAACCAACTAATTCCTTACTTGCACCACTTAACTCAATTGAGTTTTTATTAACTTTAGCACTAACTCCTTCTGGAAGTGTATAGTCAATTGGGTGAGAATAACCTAAGTTCAATGTTAAAACATTTCCAGAGATGGCTGCTTTATAACCAACCCC
>CAYFHZ010000002.1:0-26030 GCA_964342535.1 uncultured Bacteriovoracaceae bacterium
TTATGAAATCAAAATGAATCCTGTTGATAAACTAGTAGAGTTTGGACAAGAAAACACACAACAAGTATTTGTAGTATTGCCTAAAGTTATAAGCTCTATTTTGGAATGGGGATTTCTGATTCCTTTATTTTTATTTTTTATATTACGTGATGAGAGAAAAGTAAGATTTCTTTTTATGAAAGTCGTACCAAATAATATAGTCGAAAAAGCATATTATCTTTATTATCAATTCAATACAAAATTTGGTGATTATATTTTTGCTAAGACGATTGAGGCGGCCATAGTAGGAATTATTATAACGACAGGTCTACTTATTATAGGCTACCCATTTGCATTTTTATTGGGAATAGTAGCGGCTATAACAAATATTTTACCATACATAGGACCAATTTTAGGTTTTGTTCCTGCATTAGTTGTTGGATTAGTTGATCAAAATCCAAATACAACGCTTGGAGCCATGTTTGTTTTGTATCTTGTAGCAAACATAATTGATTTAGCTTTAGTTTTTCCTATACTTGTCTCAAAAATAGTTAATCTTCACCCTATTGTAGTTGTTGTTAGCGTTATTCTAGGCTCTCAGTTTGGTGGTGTGGTTGGAATGATTATTTCTATTCCAATGGCAGCATTCATTAAACTTCTTTTTCAAGAAATATATTACGAATTATACGGAAAGGCATAAGTCCTTTTGACTGCTTAGCAAAAAATAGGTATTTTTTTATAATGATAAAGTCTTTATATTGTTTAGTCGTCATTTTATTAGTTAGCTGTGCCAGTGAAAAGCCTACCGGTAAAACGGAAGCAGAAATCCTTTACAAGGAAGCAATGAGTCTGGCCAAAGATGAAAGATTTTTATTGGCCACAGAGAAGTTAAATAACTTAAAAAATCAATATCCATATAGTTTTTACGCGACTCCAGCGGAACTCTTACAGGCTGAAATATTATTTAAGCAGGAAAGTTATGTTGAGTCAGCAGAAGCATTTTTATTGTTTAAAGAGCTACATCCTAAGCATGAGAAAATTTCATACGTTATATATATGATTGCCGAATCTTACTACAGACAAATGCCTGATACATTCGATAGAGACCTTGATGCGGCAATTGAAGCAAGAAATTATTATCAGCAATTAACCAAATTATATCCAGACTCGGAGCAGGCGAAAGAAGCATCTTCTAAAATTTCAAATGTTTCAAGAATGCTAAGGGATAAAGAGCAATACGTTGCCGACTTTTATTTTAAGACTGAAGTATATGCTGCTGCCAAGTGGAGATACTTGGATATCCTTGAACACTTTAAAGATGAAAAACTTAGATCTCATTCTATGCAAAGGATTATTGCTTCTAGTTTAAATCTAAAACAATATAAAGATTGTATTGAGTACGCTAAAATATTTGAAAAAAAACTTTTAGATAATGATAGGGAAGAAGCCGTAGAAGCTACTAAAGAATGTAAGGAAAAAGCGAGATAATTTTGAAAAATCAAAGAGAAATACAACTATTAAAAGAAGCAAAAGAGCTTTTTAGTAAAAACTCTTTAAAAAAAGCTTATGACTTATTTGAGGAAGTTACAAATTTAAATCCCAAAAGTGCAGACGCATATTTCTATATTGGAAATATATTTCATATACAAGGTCAGCTTGGTAAAGCTGTTAAAGCTTTTAATAAAACTCTAGAGCTAGACTCAGGACATACGGATGCTGCGATTAGTTTATCAGTTATTTTAAACGATATAGGTCGCTATGAGGATGCTAAAAAAATATTTGATAAGGCCAATTCAAATGTTAAAAACCAAGACACTGGAATTACTGATCCACATATAAATTTGAAATTTGCTAATAAGCATTTTGAAATTGCTGAGATGTATTTTTCGTATAATAGGTATGAAGAAGCTTTAGTTGAGTACAATAGAGCAGTTTTACTTGATCCTACTAAACTTGAAGTAAGAATCAAGATTGCAAAAGTTTATTCGAAAAAAGGGTTTACAGCAAAGGCATTTGAAGAGCTTAAAAAATTAAAAGCAGAGCATCCATCATATATACCAGCTCGTGTGGCATTAGGGCTTTTGCATTATGGGAAAGGCAATACAATTGAAGCTCAAAGTGAATGGCAAAATGCCTTGTCCAAGGATCCTCATAATGAGGAAATACAGATGTATTTAAACTTATCTAAAAATGCAACAGAAACAACATTAAGTTTATAAAAAAAAGCTCCTTTGAAAGGAGCTTTTTTTATGCTTCTGAAATTGATTCTTTAGTATTAGTAGTAGGTGAAACCTGAGTCGTAGTTTCGGTCTCAATAGTTGGCTTCGCAACACTTGTTCTCTTGCTATCATCTGAAGCATAAGAAACGATATAGCTTTTAAGCTCTTTGTACATCTCATATTTTACAGATAATTTATTATCTTGAAGTACAATTTGTCTTGCAACTTTCTTGGCATTGTTAATAACAATTGGTGCTTTCAAATTAGCGCTCATTGTAGTTATGTCAGATGGAATTGTAATAATGCTATAAATTTTAGCATCAGACATTGTATCCAACTGAACTGCAGCCATGTCCGCAGGAAGTAATTTCGCTATATAATCAGGCTTGAAAATTTTTGGTTCAATAATAGGAAATGCAACTGAGTTGTCCTCAGTAGATTGTAACCACAGAATCAGAGTGCTATCACCTGGGTCAACAATAAAAAATTGTGTTAAATTTTCAAATCCCAGTAATCCTTCTGAGAAATTGATAATATCTTCGTTGTTTACAGTAAGTTCTCCGAACCTTGTTGTGTTGACTTTCACATCACCCTCCGATCAAAATATGGTAGTACCAAATTTCTACCTTGTATGATGGTATCAGTCAATTATATTGATGTGCAAGAAGGAATTTATTTCTGCTTAAGAGAGTCGTTAAGTGCAGCTAGATCGCTTGGAGACGATTTAGATGCTTCAGTATTTTGATCTTGGATTGCCTGATAAACTTCTTCTCTATGTATTTTCGTTTCCTTAGGAGCTTTAATCCCAAGTCTTACTTGTTTACCTTTAATTTGAACGACTACTATTTTAATATTGTCATCAATGGCAATGCTTTCTCCAAGCTTCCGTGTTAGAACTAGCATATATAGTTATCCTTATTTAACTCCGTTTAATATTCTTATAACAAAACTTTAATCTAAGTTTCTTAATGAACAACTCATATAGTATTGAGTTCCTGAAAAATCAAGTGTAAACTTTAAAACTTCACTTCTATTGTAAGATTTACATCATTTTTAAGTGGAATTAAGGCTTAGTTGATATATTTCATCAGGTTATTATTCATTAACTGAGCGCTTGATTTATACGTTGCGTCCAATACGTTTTTCTGTCGCGTTAAGTCAGAAAAAAGTTCAGCAACATCAGCATCTTCTATCTTACTTTTATATTCTTCATTACTAATAGTTTCTTTGTCCATTGTGTCAATGGAGTTTTCTATTTTATTAAGTGTAGAGCCGATTGTTGTTCTCACTTGAATAAGTCTATCTATTGATTCATCCATGCTAGGGAGTAGCGCCTGAATCACTTCATGGTTATTAGTTATAAGTGCATTCTCTAAGGATTTCAACTTCGTAAAAATAGAAGGGCTTATTTCTAGTGGTATTTCCTGAAAATCAGTCGAATTAGCAGGGGTTCGATTAAATTGAACTTCGTTTTCCTTGAAAACTGGATCACTTTTAGGGTTTAGTTCAAATTGATCTTCGAGTTTTTGAAAAGGACTGTTATCCAATGGCGAGCGACTTTGAATGGCTCGATCAGCATTTTCAAAAAAGACTTTTCCTCCGTCAAATGTGATAGGTACGAATATATCCTTACCAACTTCTATTTTAGTTTGCTGGTTATCTCCAAGATAGTTACCTTGATCATCAAAAGGCTTTTGCAAGGTTTTAAAACCACCAAAAATATATTTGTTACCCAATCTCCTATTACCAATACTTACTGATTGTGAGTGTAGTTGAGATATTTCTTTTGCAACACTTTCGCGAATTGCTGGATCAAATATATTTGAAGATTGGCCGATAGCAAGCTCTTTTGCCTTAACCATAAGATCTGTAAGTTCTTCAATCGCATTCTCTGAAAAAGATAATTGAGCTTTTGCCACTGAAGCATTTCTCATATATTGATTACTATCTATTTTCTTAGAACGAATGGATAAAATTTCCATATTACCAACAGGGTCATCTGAAGGTTTTTGTACTTTTTTAAGATTAGAACCCTGCAGTTGTAAGTCTTCTAGCTTCTCTTTCGTTTTAGAGATAGAGTAGTTAATCGCGTGAATAGAGCTTCCTTCAGAGACTCTTGACATTATTTATTTACCTCATCATTCCTAAGACCGAATCAAACATTTCATCTGCAGCTCGTATCATTTTTGCTGAAGCTTCATAAGCTTGTTGATATTTTACCATATTGGTAGCCTCTTCATCTATTGATACTCCAGCTATTCGCTCTTTTATACTTTTTGCTTGGGCCAAAATACCCTTTGATTGCTCAGTGTTTAACTGGGACTTACTTGTGGCCAATCCAATTTTTCCAACAGATTGAAGGTATACTTCTTCAAATGTTTTAGAACCTTGACCAAGAACTTTTTCGTGTTGAATTTTAGAAATAGCAATTGCAATACGGTTATCTCCAGGAGAGTTAGGCTCTAGCCCCGTAGCAATATTATTAAGATCATCTTTTACAAGTTCACTTAAATCTAAATTTCGAGAAGCTTGTTTTATCTCAAGTGGTTCTTTGAAAAAATTTATTCCAGTAACTTTTTGATTTAAATTAGTAGTAATAACATTTCCATTTTGATCAACAGGTAACTTCTTATTAATATAACCCCGTCTATGGATAGCATTTGTAACATGAACAAGACCATGTGCCATTTCATCAAGTTGTGATCTAAGTTCTGTTATTTCGTTATTTCTTGTTTCTATAAGTGCAGCAGCTTCACCGTGTTTTAGGTGGGGAGTGATTGCTGTTGTTGAACCACCTGCATCGAAAAAAATTTCAGCACGTGCTTCATCTTCATAGGAGCCGACTTCATCACCTGCGACCTTGCCAAGTCTAAGCTTGTTTAATGCTCCACCTGCAACAAGAGATCCTCCACCTACTATATTTACAACATACTGTCCCTTCTCATCTTCATATGTGTTAATTTCAAAGAACTCAGCAAGTTGCCTTACAGCATTATCTCTTTGATCTCTTAGATCACCTGTTTCTCCCCCCATATTCTCGAGGCGAGTAATCTCTTTATTTAAATCAGATATAGTTGTTCCAAGACTATTTGAATCTTGAACAATACTTTCAACCTTTGCATCAAGTCTATCCTTCACTTCTGTGATAGATGCACTAAGCCGTTTAAAATCCTTAACAACAATACCTGCGTTATCACGGACAAGTGTACGTACGACTTCATTCTCTGGCTGATTTGATAACTCTCTAAATGAATTAAAGAAACGATTAAGGATCTTATTCATACCATCAGAGTTAATTTCGTTAAAAATTTCTTCAATATTAGATAATTGACCAGTTCTTTCATTGTCGTAACTATTTTTTGAGATGGAGTTATTAAGTTTTCTCTCTACAAGGCGATCATGTACTCGTTTAACAGACTTAACATTAACGCCCGTACCAACTATATTTTTCCCTTCTTGGATAGGTATATTTGTCTCAGCCACGACTGTCTGTCGTGAAAATCCTTCGGTATTGGCATTGGCAATATTATGAGATGTCGTTGCTAACGATTTCTTTGATGTCCTTAAGGATGAACGTCCAATACTAAATAAGTCAGCACCCAAATTATAAACCTCTTAAAAATTCTTACTACTTGTTATTGTCATCCCTTTTGGAGAGTAAGTATTATAGTTAGTTTTACCAGTGAAACTATCTTTAAGCTCTCGAAGAGAAAGTATTGCCTTGTTTAGGAACACTTGATTTTTTTTGTTTTGCGCTTGTATTTTTTCAATAATATCGAGCAAAATAAGATTTAATCTTTCTATATCTTTCTTGATCAATTTTTCATCATTATCTTCTAAAAGACTTAACATTTCTGCTAGCTTTTCAGGCTTAGGAGAGTTAAGTAGAAGTGCAATCTCATCATTGAGACTTGTTCTACTTTTATCAACTTCATTAATTTTATTAATGACTTTATTTTTGTTAGTAATATCAGTTTCAAGTAAATCTATTTCACTGGCCAGTAAATGCATATACTCATCACATGTAACTTCATATAGCTCAGTATGAAGCTCACAAAAGGTTTGCCATTGGTCACGTAGCAAAGAAGCTTTTAGCTTTAACTCTGTGTTGGTAGATTGCTCTTTCATTAGTATTCACTCATTAAAAGTTTATCTGCAACAGCATCATAATCAGGCTCATAAGTTCCTGCTTGGATCTGTGCTTTAAGTTGAGCAATCTTTGCTGAGTTATCAATTGGAGGTGCAGCGTCTACAGCTTTTTTAATTCGAGAAAAATCTTTAATTGATTCAGGAATATTAACCTTGGCGTCTCTTTGAGACATTTCATCAAGTTGTTTTACACGATCATAAGAATTTCTCTTAAGTGCTCTAGCTCTTTGAGATTTTTGAACCTCACCTTGAGCTGTTTTAGAGTTTGGAAAAAAAGGTGCTCTTGTATCGATACTACTCATGGTTCTCTCCTTTGTGAGAGTTAATTTGGTTATATTGTCTCAGTCCTTGAACTTGCTGTTGTCTTTCAAAACTCGGATATATTTGCTTTAATACAACATCTTTTACACCAATTCCTGAGTCAGATTCGGCCATGACTTTTGAATATTCATCATCCATCATAGACTGATAAATTCGTTCAGCATTACTAGTTGGTTCTGATTTATCTATTGTCTTTCTTAGCTGTGACAATAAGTGATTTGAGAATTGTCTCTCCATACCTTCTGCTATCTCGAGGTAGGGTTTAGGTACATTTTTATACTTGTCGGGATTTTGACGGGTATTAACCTGTAGAGAATGTAAGCTACTTGGTTTAATCATTTTACCTTCCTAGTAATCTATCCTCACTCCTAGAGGACTTTTCTGTCTTTCATTATAACACTATCTTGGGGTGCGATGCCATAAAAAAATTAGGTTTATAAAATATTCAGTATTATATAAACTCTAAGTCGGCAAATAATGCCCCATTTCTTTTAAGTGCTTGAAAAATACTCATTAAATCTTCTGGAGTTGTCCCGATTGCATTAAGTGCGGTGACCAAATCTTTCAAAGTGGTCTGTTTTTCTACAAAAAATAATGAACCGGGTTTATCAAGCTTCTTGCCATCTGCTCCAATTTCTAAGACGAGATTTCCGTGGCTAATGGCCACTTGATTTAATCTGATATCTCCTCCCGCAACAATTGTTCCAGTCTTTTCATTAATAACAATCTTTGCCTTATTGTCTTGATTTACTCTATAGTTTTCAACGATTGCTACAAGATCAACAATTTTTCTTTCATAATGAGGTGGAACAATAAGATCTACAGTAGCAGCATCTGAAGCATTCGCAAATTTACCACCTAAGTTTTCATTTATTGTCTTAACGACACGAGCAGCAGTCGTAAAATCTGGTTTTTTAAGAGACATTCTTATAGATTTTTTTTGGTTAAATGCAACTTCTACTTCTCGCTCAACAGAAGCACCTGATGGTATAAATCCAGAAGTTGCAAATTTAGCTCCTTGGCCTAATCCACCAATAGATAAAGCCCCTGATGCTACAGCGTAGACTTGCCCATCACCACCTTTTAGAGGAGTTACAAGAAGTGTTCCTCCCGCAAGTGATTTTGCATCTCCAATTGAAGATATAGTAACATCAATTTTTTGACCGATACGACCAAATGGTGGAAGTTTAGCTGTTACTATTACTGCTGCTACATTAGCTGAGCTTACTTCTTGAACCGGGTCTAATCCAAGGGTTTGAAACATTTTTTTCATACTATTATTAGTAATTTCTCCACCACCATCTCCTGTTCCATTTAATCCAATAACAAGACCATAACCGATGAGTGGGTTATCTCTAACACCTTTAATATCTAAAATATCTTTTAATCTATTGGATGCATATCCAGTAGACATAATACAAAAAAGTAATGTTGATAATAATAATTTCATCTAATACCTCAATACATTTATTCTAGGCTCAAGTAGCTTAGTTGATTTTACAGTGTCGCGGGAAGTAATATCCTTTTGTGATACCACTGCTTGTATTTCAAAATAACGCTTAAATTTTTTGTACAAAACTTCTTTGCGACCTCGAATAAGTAGGTAGTCTTGATTGACTTGCTCAATAACTGCAGTTGATATTTTGTCATAAACCTTATCAGGAGAGCCTTCAGCAGCAGGGGCTGCTTCCTCTTGTGCAGCAGCAGGAGCATCTTGTGCTGATGCAGCTGTTTTCTTTTTTGGCGCAGGGAAATTTCTCTTAAGCTCATCTTGAATCGTATCCTTCAGATCATTCATGACTTCGATGATGACAATATCACCAGCCTTTTTAAGATTGTTGTTCACAAAGAGAAATGTCTCACTATTCTTTCCTGACCATAAGCTGCCATCACTCTTATTATCTTTGAAGTCACTAGCTTGATATCGTTGTTGAGCAGAGTTAGAATAATTTCTTCTAACGTTCGGGTAGTTATTTTGAGAGGAGTTCGCTGAAGCCACACCCAGAGTTCGAGGATTAGTAATTGGCCGTCGATCGTTAGAATATTGTTGAGCTCTATTATATTGTTGATATTTAGCCCGTTCTTCATTATCAAATTGTTTATGCATTGACTGAACAAATGAGGAACAAGAACTTAATAGAAAGAGCGATAATAGGACTAACTTCATAATTGTACTTCCACTTTATTGTAATCAATAACTCTTCCCAGAAATGTTTTGTGACTTGTTGGGTTTTCAATATTAATAAAATCCCCAAACTTTCCTGCTTTTTTTGCGATCCCTGATGTTTTGAGTTGAACTGATTTATTTTTTATATTAACTGAGACTTTTTGTCCGTATTGAATAAGGTTTTTACTAGTCAAGTGGTAAGTTCTAAGAGGAGTACCTTTAGAAAGGACTCGATTGTTCCTGTAATATTTTATTGAATCGATATTTAAAAAATATGAGTCAGGCTTGAAAGTTGTGATTTCTTCAATTTCAAAATCTTTAGGTAATAAAAGCTGCTCTTGGGAGTTTATTTGACGAGAAGTCTTATAAATAATCATTTTCTTCCCAATCTTTGCTGTTAGCCAATAAGTTCTATCTTTTAAAATGAGTTTAATATTTTGTTGACCAAGTTTGTCACATTGAGAACACTCAATAGAAAATGAATCAAACTCATCCAAGTTAAACGTGCTGGTACCATATAAAGATTTTAAATCTTCAACGATATAGTCATGAGAAAGTTTAGATTGTATTTCTTCATCTAATCTACGAACCTTAATTGTCTTGGGTGAAAGCTTAAAAGAGTCCTCAGTATTTGAAATCATTTGTCCTAATAAATGACTACTAACAAGACCATCTGAATTTTTAATAAAGTTGATAAAGGCTTGATTTGTTTCCTCATTACAAGTTGTACTTTTTATAATCTGATCATCAATAACAGAGTTTATCTTTATAATTTGAGCGTACGAAACAATCTCACAAGAAAGTGCATTAAAACTAATAAAAATAAGTGTAATAAAAATTTTAATCATTTTACCTAATATTGTTTACTGTTTGTAGCATTTGATCAGCAACTCCCATAACCTTCGAATTCATCTCATAAGCACGCTGTGCCTTAATTAAATTTGTCATTTCATTCATGACATTTACGTTAGATGCCTCAAGTGTTCCTTGTTGAATGACACCAGCATTTTCTTCACCAGCAATTCTCTGTACTGCCTCACCTGATGCAGGTGTTCTCGCTGCCAAATTTCCACCCTTATCTGTTAATCCAGCAGGGTTGATAAAAGTAAATATAGGAATTTGCCCAAGAGCGATTGGTTCCGCTTGATTTGTTAAATATGCTTGTACTTGACCGTCCTCACTTATATTCAAGGATTTTGTATTTGGAGGCACTGTTATGTTTGGTAAAAGCGGATGTCCATGTCTTGTTTTTAGTACACCTTGAGCATCAACAGTAAAGGAACCATCTCGTGTATAAAGAACTTCATTTCCTGATTGAACACCAAAAAAACCATCACCCATTATCATTAAATCATAAGGTCTATTTGTAATTTGTGGACTTCCCATAGAATGGATTCTTCGTGTTGCTGAAACTTTAGAACCAGAACCTACTTGATGGCCAACAGTATACTCTGTACCACTAGACGATCTAGACCCAGCTTCTTCAACTGTTTCATAGAGCAAATCTTCGAATTCCGTTCTCTGCGCTTTGTAACCATTTGTATTGGCATTGGCTATATTGTTGGAAATCGCGTTTACTTGTTGTTCTTGAGAGGTCATACCAGTTGCGGCGGTGTTTAAAGCTCTAATCATAATACTTCCTTACTAAAAATTAGCTATATCGTTAGCGATCTGTCCGGAGATTTGGTCATATGTTTTAACTGCTTTTTGAATATTTTCAAAATGTCGGTGAGCATTTATAAGCTCAGACATTTCACGAATAGCATTAACATTTGATCCTTCTACAAAACCTTGATTTACAGTTGTCGCAATTTTGGGATTTAAATTATTATCATCATTATTTATAAATAAATTCTGCCCTTCTTTTCTTAGGGAATGAATATCTTTAAATTCTTGCACTGAAATTTTTCCAAGAGGTAGATTCTTACTAAATACCTCTCCTTGTCTTGAGATATTGAGTCGTCCATTAGTTGGGACTTTTATGGTTCTGTTACTAGGAGGAATATTTTCAGCGCTTTCTGGAAGTGATTTTAGTAATTTAAATCCTTGAGTTGTAACGATTTCGCCTTCTTTGTTTAAAGAAAATTGCCCTCCACGAGTAAATCTAATACCATTGGGTGTTAAAACTTCAAAAAATCCTTTTCCAAAGAGCGCTAGATCTAAAGGATTATTCGTAGGCTTAAGAGAACCTTGTTCAAAGTCTGTATAGCTTCCATCAACCTTTACGAAAGAGTTTTCAGCCCCATGAGACCTATAGAAATCATCAGGGCTCCATTCTTTTCTTGGAAGGTCTATAGTATCAGCTCCTTTAGTTAAAGCTGTAAGGTGTTCCTTAAAGGCAACTTCATCCCGTTTAAAACCAGCGGTATTGGCATTTGCAATATTATTGGCAATTGTTTCGACTTTTCTTTGTTGTGCAATTTGTCCAGATATAGGTACCCAAATATTTTTCAAAAAGCCTCCTGCTAATAAGTCGTTGGGAAAAAAATTCCTTTTTTCTCCATTCTCTATCTATCATAGCAACTTAGGAGTCAGCTTAACATCATGGGAAAAAATGACCTGATCTCTAAGTAATTAAAATAATTAGGCGATGTAATATCGATATGGTAGTATTTTGACACTAGGCCAATAGCGGCTCATTTCATACTATACCTACGAAGTCATTTTTATGACACGAGGAGAAATTAATGAGTAGTAAAAACTTTGAAAATAAACTTGAGAAACTTGAACTTCTAGTTGGTAAGCTTGAAGGTGGAGAACTTTCCTTGGATGAATCTATTGAAAAGTTTGAAGAAGGAATTAAGTTATACAAATCGTGCAAAGAAATTCTAGATTCTGCTGAAAAAAAAATATCTGTTTTAACTGATTCTTTAAAGGAAGAAGAGTATACTAACGAATGAGATATTTGATTATTTTCCTTTTCTCTTTTTCTTGCAGTAGCTATCAGCAAAATAAAAATATTAGCTCTACTGTTCAGTTGAAAAATAATGAAAAAAACATAGTTATAGATTCGAATGTGGAAGTTCCCTCACGTAAAGTTGAGAAAGTAGAAGTCAAAGTTCCAAATGTAGGAATTTTTCTTTATCCCACTCTTTATACTTCTTTGGCTGTAGTAGAGCTTCTTCGTCAATTAGAAGCTGTCCATATTAAAGTTAATACTATTAGTTCATTCGGTTATGGAGCGGTAATTGCTGCTTTATATGCAAAGGAGGGCACTACTAGCTATTTAGAGTGGAAAATTTTTGCTCTTCTTAGAAAATTAGAAGGATATACTCCTTATACAAAAGAATGGGAAAAAGTCATTTTAAACTTTATAGAGCTTGAGTTTAAAAATCTAAAAGTAAATGAGTTAAAACTATCATTGGTCATACCTGGAATAAAGAGCAACCCAGACCGAAGTATAACTGTTGCAGATGTTCTTAAGTCGACACTAGATATAGCGAATAAAAATCATTTTATTACGTCAAAAGATTTTTATTTTAATATTGACTCAATCATCAAAACTGATATTCAGTTTAATATCATGTTCTTACCTAAAGAGATCGGTTTTGAAAAATTGTCGAGCTTTAACTACGGCGTATATACTTATTATCTTGGTCAAGTTATGGATAAGGATTTTATAAAAATTGTTCATGCTGAGTCAGAAATAAAATTAGATAAAATATATTCCTCATCAGATATATACACTTTGTTTTTTTCAAATATTGTTATTTTAAGGGATCATATTGAAGAGGATGTTAGTAGTTGGCGGGAAGATAATTCATCAAGTTTATTAAATTATAATAATTAATATAATAATATAAAAAAATAATAGAGGATAAGTCTTGAAAATAATTATTAGGTTAATATTGGCCCTTCTTAGTCTAGCATTTTTGGGAGGGGTTTTTGCTTTAGGTGTTGTGATGTATATCTCAGCAGATTTGCCGCAAATCAACAGTCTAAGTGATTATAGCCCACCAATTCCAAGTAGAGTGTATTCTAAGGATGGTCATCTTCTCATGGAGCTATCTAAAGAAAAAAGAGACCTCGCCACAATTGATGAAATTCCTGAGAAGGTAATTAATGGCTTCTTGGCAGCAGAGGATGACAATTTTTATAACCATAGTGGTATCGATTATATGGGAATCGTAAGAGCGATGGTTATAAATATTAAAGCTGGTAGGATCGTTCAAGGTGCTTCGACGATCACCCAGCAAGTCGCTAAGTCACTTCTTTTAACATCAGAAAGAACTTTTTCACGAAAAATAAAAGATCTTATACTTGCAACTAAAATTGAAGAGAAACTATCTAAAAAAGAAATCTTATTTTTATACCTTAACCAAGTTTATCTTGGAGGAGGATATTACGGGGTAAAGTCAGCCTTTAGAGGATATTTTGATAAAGAACTCTCGGAGGCCAGCATCGGTGAAATTGCTCTTATTTCTGGATTACTGGTCGCACCATCTAAATATTCACCTTACAATAGACCAAAACAAGCTAAGGCAAGACAAAGGTATGTTCTTGGTAGATTGTTTAAAACTGAGAAAATTACAGAAGAAGAATATAAGGCAGCATTAGCAGAAGAAATTAAAATCCAAATACGAAAACCAGTCCCATTAAAGGCTGGATATTTTTCTGACTGGATAAGACAAAGATTAGTAGCTCATTTTGGAAAAGAAGATTTCATCACAAATGGTTATGAAATCGTAACGACTCTTAATTGGGAATTACAAAAGAAGGCAGAAGAGGAAGTCCTTTCTGGCGTAAGAGAAATTGATAAAAGACAAGGCTACAAAGGACCTTTAAGTCATCTAGAGGGATCAGATCAAATTAATGATTATCTTTACAAACAAAGAGTTTCTGTATTTGAAGATGCATCAAATTATTTAATCTTTAAAGCTGATGGTACAACCATAAGAGAATTTGTTGATAACGAAGAAAATTATAATCAAAAGCAATTAGATGAAATTGAATTTCTTAAAAGTAATGAAGTCGAAAAAAAGAATTTTTTAGTCTATGGAAATCAGACAGAAGATACCATCGTTCAATACTTAGAGTTTGATAAACCTGTAGAAGCCATTGTTGAAAAGGTATCTGACAGTCAAAGAATGATCTATGCTAATCATGCAGGTGTTAAGATACTTATTCCATATGATCATTTTAAATGGGCCCATGAAAGAAAGATTCAAGTAGAAAGACACTGGTGGAGCTATCAAACACACCCAGAATCTATTTTAAAAGCCGGTGATGTTATCCTTGTACAAATAAAAAATGAGATTGTCTCACCTACAAAGTATATAAATAAAGAATTTTATTCAATCTATGGTCAAGTACCAAAACTCAAGAATCTTTTAAGTGAGCAAAAGTTTTATCTTGCTAGTTTAGACCAAGATCCTGATGCACAAGGCGCACTTATTTCGATATCCCCAAATACAGGTGAAATCATTGCAATGGTAGGGGGAAGTGATTTCTCTAAATCACAATTTAATCGGGCTGTTCAGTCTAATAGACAACCAGGATCTGCATTTAAACCTCTTATATATGCTGCAGGTTTAGAAAATGGCTACACACCCGCATCAACTTTATTAGATTCACCACAGGCCCTGGGAGGAGTTGATGATTCACTAAGTTGGAAACCTAGAAACTATGATGGTGACTTTAAAGGAACGATGACATTTAGACACGCTCTTGAGGAGAGTCGAAACATTCCAACGATTAAGCTTCTTCAGGATGTTGGAGTTGATAAAATGATTGATTTTGTCAAAAGGGTTGGTATCAATGCAGACTTGCCCCAAGACCTCTCAATTTCACTTGGGTCGTTTGGAATTAACCTGTTAGATTTGGTTAAGCTGTATAGCATCTTTCCTAACGGTGGAAAACTTACAAAATTAAAATCCATAATTTCAATAAAAGACAGAAATGGAGAAGTACAATTTTTAAAAGAAGAAAAGGAATCTGAAGAGGAAAAGTCTATTTCGGTTTCAGAAACTGCAGCTCTTAATAGCGATGATAACGAAGATAAAGTTTCAGAAGACATTGAAACTGTAACGAAAGAAGAAAAAATAAACCCATTCCATGTAAATCTAACTGATGAGCAAGTTTATGACTCTAGACTTGCTTATATTATGACAAATTTACTAAAAGGTGTTGTTCAACATGGTACAGGTAGGCATGCTAAAGATATCTCTTCTTATATTGGAGGTAAAACAGGGACAACAAATAATTATGTAGATGCTTGGTTTCTTGGCTTCTCCGCAAAGGCCGTAACTGGTGTTTGGACAGGATTTGATAATAACCAAACTCTAGGCTTCGGTGAAACAGGCTCAAAGGCCGCATTACCTATTTGGAAAGAGTTCATGCGCAAAGCAATTGCTGAGTATGGCGATGTGGATTTTAATTCTCCGAGCGGAATAGTCAACGTTGCTATCAATTCTAAAACAGGTGAACTCTATCAGGATAGTGGTAGCCGCTTTGTAGAAGCTTTTGTAGAAGGTACGGAACCTGGTACAAAATCTGCAACATTTGAAAACCAAGAGAATGAAGACGGCATATCTATATTGGATAGCGGAGATTTCTACAACGCCCAGTAACTAATAAAGATGTTCTAAAGCTTATAATAGGAGATTCCGATAAATCGTCTAAGGACGGTAAAAAATGGAATTAGTTACTCAAAAACCAGATAATAAAAAAATTCTCTATTATTTAATTTTGGGATCTTTTATTTCTCATATTGTATTTTCATTTACATATTTACAAACAACACAGCCTTCACTTTTTACGGATAGCAAGGATGAGGAAATCGTTGTTAAAATTAATTTACAGCAATTAGACACAGATAAGAAACAAATTGTAGAAACTGAAAAAAGTAAGATGAATGATGTTGTTAAATCCAAACTGTTGTCAGAGAAAAATAATTTTTTTGCTAGAGAGACTAAAAGTGCAAATAATGGAAGTTTTAAAGCTGCAGCAAAAGGTGAGAGAAAAGCAAAAGACAATATTACCAAAACAGAGTCCCTAAAACATAAAGTAATTAAAAAAGATAATATTAAACTTTCCGATTTAGCAATGAAGCCTAAGGTTTTTGAAAAGAGAAAAGCATTAAAGAATAAAAAAGCCATACAAAAAATTAAAAAAGGCCTTCAAAATGGAAAAGCTGATGGACTTGCGCTAGGGCAAACGAATGATTACTTGCAAGACTTACCTCTTGGAGATTTTACTCAACTGAATACTCAAGAATATGAGTTTTATGGTTTTTATCACCGTATTAGGGAAAAACTTGAACAATTTTGGGGAAAAAATATTCAAGAACAGGCTGACAAGATTTATAAACAAGGTCGTAGTATAGCGAGTGATAATAATTTGATTACAGGTTTGGTAATTAATCTAGATTCTAATGGTGATATTGTAGATATTATTGTTAAGAGTCCAAGTGGACTTGAAGAATTGGATGAAGCTGCAATAGAGTCATTTAATCAAGCCGGGCCGTTTCCCAATCCACCTGAGGGTATGATTCATAATGGTAAAGCGACTATAGAATGGGGCTTTGTTGTTAATACTTAAATATTAATGAGAGCTATTATTGCCTTGAAGTATAGATTTCAATCTATCAATTCCTTCCATTGTTACATAATCAGACCAAACAGAATCAAGTTCTCTTATTGCATCTATGATTTGAAGTGCCGCTTGATCTCTGGTGATTTTTTGAGATTCAGCAAGAAGAGAAATACTTTTATTGATAGCTTCAATTGCTGGAGAATTATTTATTTTAGTTAATCTATCTTCATATGAGCTATTTATTTTTTTCTCTTTTGACTTGATGATAGCAGTATTTAAGAGCTGAATAGATTCCATATTTAGATTGACCTCAAGTTAATGTGTGTGTTGTTTTTGTGTGTTTCGAAGTGTCAGCAGTATGTAGCAAGATTATGAATACGTAAAGACTTTTCTAGTATGATTGGAGGAATTTTCAGGCCAAACAAAGTATGTAAAAAGTTTGGCCCAATAAAATTTATGAATTTGCTTCGCAGTATTCTGTATAAGCTTTTGAATCCATTAGGGCATCTAGTTCAGATTTATTTGATAATTCAATTTTTATTAACCAGCTACCGTAGGCGTCATCGTTTAATGTTTCAGGTCCTTCTTCGACGGTATTATTCTTTTCAATAACTTTTCCTGATATTGGAGTATATAAATCACTAACAGATTTAATTGACTCAACGACACCAAAGCTATTAGATGCTTCGAGTGTTTCACCTTCTTCTGGTAATTCAACAAATACAATATCTCCAAGAGAAGATTGAGCAAAGTCAGTAATACCTATTGTAGCAATATTTCCTTCTAGAGAAATCCACTCGTGATCTTCTGTATATTTTAGTCCTTCAATTACTTGTGCCATTACTTATGCCCTCCCGAGACAAATGGTTTAGTTACTATTTGTGCATTATATTTTTTCCCTCTGATATCGACAAGGAATTCATGCTCACTATTAAATTTTTCTTGATTTACTCTAGCAATTGCAACTCCCTTCTTGAGCATTACGCTCATTGTTCCGGATGTGATTTCACCTATGACGCCGTCTTCAGTCGTTTCAACACTATAACCTTCACGAGGAATACCTTTTTCAAGAATAAGTTTAATCAATTTAGTTTTTGGCTGTGAATCGATCAGAGCATTTTTTCCTATATAATTTTCTTTGTCATTTTTAACAGTCCACTTTAGCCCGGTTTCATATGGAGTTGTATCATCAGTTAACTCATGGCCATATAGTGGATAGCAAACTTCAAGTCTTAAAACATCTCTTGCTCCTAAACCGCAAGGGGTAACACCTTGATCTATAAGGGCTTTCCAAAGTTCTTTGATTTTGCTGTGGTTCGCAAAAATTTCGAAACCATCCTCTCCAGTATAGCCGGTACGAGCTAGTATCATACTAGTTCCAGAGCTTTGAATCTCTTTAACACCATAATATGGAATATCAGATAAGTTTAAATCAAGAATTGTTGATAAAATATTTTCACTATGTGGTCCTTGTACTGCAAGCAATGAAAAGTTAGCAGAGTCGTTTGATAGCTCACAATCATAGGATATAATATTTTTTTCCATCCATTGAAAATCTTTGTCGATATTTGAAGCATTAACACAAATAAGCGCTTTTTCATCCGTTAATTTATATACAATTAAATCGTCTATGATTGTTGCATTCTCTCTTAGGAGTGGAGAATAGATGGCCTTGTTTAAAGGTGCTTTGCCAATATTGTTTGGAAGTAAATAATCAAGAAATTTATATGTATCTTTTCCCTCGATAAAAAATTCCCCCATATGAGAAACATCAAAAACCCCACATGAATTTCTAACTGCAGTAACTTCTTCTTTTAAGTTTTTATACTGAATAGGCATGTTCCAACCAGCAAAATCTACAATTTTCGCTCCTAAGGAGCAATGCTCTTCGTATAGAGATGTTTTTTGAGTCATTATGACTTTCCTTTTTTTAAAATAAGTTCGGTAGTTTTTAAAAGATTTTCCATCAGAGAGAAGACTGTCATCGGGCCAACTCCTCCTGGTACAGGTGTAATTGCATAAACATGCTCGGCAACATCATTAAAATCAATGTCTCCGACAAGCTTTCCGTCAAGTTGATTCATTCCAACGTCAATTAGCACTTGTCTTCTTGACGAGTTAAGGTGAGTTTTTTTTATGAGGTGTGGAACACCTACTGCAGAAATAATAATATCTGCATTTTTGGTATGTTCAATTAAATCTTTTGTTCTTGAGTGGCATAAGGTGACTGTTGCATTTAAGGCTTGCATTAGTAGGCTTAGTGGTTTTCCAACAATATGGCTTCGGCCAATGATTACCACATTAGATCCTGAAATATCGATGTTATTTTCTTGTAACAAAGTAACAATACCCTTAGGAGTACAAGGTATAATTTTATCTAGCTTCCCCATATAAAGATCATTCACAGTATTCAAATGAAACCCATCAACATCTTTATCAGGATTGATTAATTGTGTGATGTCTAGATGTTGTAAATGTTTAGGTACAGGTAATTGAACAAAGCAACCTGTTACATCTGGGTCTTCATTCATTGAATGAATTTTATTTAAAAACTCAGCCTCTGAAACATCTTCTGGTAGGCGTATTAAGGAGAAGTCTGCATCAATTTTATGGCAGAATTTTTCTTTATTTCCAACATACCTTAGACTTGCATCATTTTGACCAACTAATATGACATTAAGCTTCGGCCTTAGACCTTCTCGAGCAAGTGCTTGAGATTGAGTCTTAAGTATTGAGATTTTATCATTTATGACATCAGATGCTTTTAGAATTTTTTTCATAAAATATAATTATCGTAAATAATCTTGTTTTCCCAGATTTTTATGAAGTAAATCGTGTTAAAATTTATGTAAAGAATCAGCGCCACTAATCGATAAGTATATATCACTTTCCCAGGTAAGGAAGATTATGTCAGATAGAGAATGTACTATATGTAAGCACTACGGCAAAGAAACAGAACTACCAGATAATCTGGAAAAAGAAATACTGTATGATGATGTTGGTTCACCGGTTAAAGTAAATTTATGTAGAACACATTCTGTTGAATTATTTAAAAGTGGGCAGAAAAAATTTTTAGTTAAACACTATAAAATATTAGTAGAAATTATTTCTTCTGATGAGATGAAATTTTTGGACTTACTTGAAAAAACGGTGAAAGAAAACTTAGACGAAATTTATTAAATTTCGCAACGCGCAGCGGCCTGAGCTAGACCATCCCCACTTAAAATTATAAGATCGATTATATTATCTACTTAATCAATAAGGATAGGTTTTGCTGGTATTAGGTATTGATCCAGGTTCAATAAAAACAGGTTGGGCAGTCTTAAAAATAGTTGGAAATAAAACTCAATATGTAGCTTCGGGGATATTAGTATTTGATCAAAAAACTCCATTTATGCAAAGGTTAGCCGAAATTCAAATCAAAGTAAGAGACTTGATTCAAGAATTAAAGCCAGATGAAGTTGCTCTTGAATCCCTTATTTACGTAAAGAGTCCGACTGCGTTAATAAAATTAGCACAAACAAGAGGTATTATTCTAGGAGAGTTACTTAGTAAATGCCCTGATGCTATATTTGAGTATTCTCCAAACTTAGTGAAGTCTAGTGCTATTGGGCATGGACATGCAAATAAGGAAAGTGTAGAAAAAGTCATAACAATGATGTTCGGTAAACGTGAGTATGCTAGCCATGATGAAACAGATGCCATAGCAGTTGCCCTTTGCCACATTATTAATAGAAATACTAATGTTAAAAATTTAAATGGAAAAGATGTAAAGTCTAGAAAGTCTTCAAGCCGTGGACTTGCTGGAGCACTTGCACATAAATTAAGGTAGAAAATGATAGGATTTTTACAAGGAAAAGTTTTAGATACTGATGGTAAGAAAATGATTTTACTTACTGACTCTGGTGTTGGGTATGAAATTAATTATACTCATTTTGTAAATGCTGAGACAGTTATGGGAGTTTTTGTACATCAACAGATATCAGAAAATGATCAAAGCTTATGGGGATTTAATACTTTAAAAGATAAAAGAATGTTTGAGCTTTTAAAAACAGTTAATAAAGTTGGTTCTTCTAAAGCCTATCCTCTTATCAGTGTAGTTGGAACTAAATCAGTAATAGAAGCCATAATGTTTGATCAGCCAAATGTGTTAAGTGCGGCTCCAGGTATTGGAAAGAAAATGGCAGAACAAATTATACTTTCTTTAAAGGATAAAATTGAAAAGTTTTATTCCGCAAATACTGTCGCTAAGGTTGATGGTGATTTAAGTATTAATACGGCCAATCTTCAGCAAACAGAACTTCTAGCAGATAATGAAAATATCTATAATGATGTAATTTTAGCTCTAGACTCATTAGGCTATAAAGATAACTCAATTTCTTCAATGGTAAAAAAACATATTAGTTCTGGGGTTATAAATAGCGAAGAAATAATAAAAACAATTTTAAAAGAGTTATAAAATGGAAGATAGAGTTGTCACAAGCGCTGCTACTTTTAGAGACGTGGAGCATGAGTCGAGATTAAGGCCACAAGATTTTACTGAATATATCGGACAAAAAAGAGTTGTTGAAAACGTTGAATTAATGGTGCACTCAGCAAATAAAAGAAATGCAGCTATGGACCATGTCCTACTTTCTGGACCTCCGGGATTAGGTAAAACATCTCTTGCTATGATTATAGCTAAAAGCCTAAGTAGTGAACTCCATGTTATTTCTGGGCCAGCAGTTGAGAAAAAAGGTGATTTAGCAGCAGTACTGACTAATCTTCAACCCAAAGATGTTTTGTTTATCGATGAAATTCATAGAATGCATATTTCTGTAGAGGAAATCCTTTATTCAGCAATGGAAGACTATAGGCTTGATATTCTTATTGGGCAAGGAGCTAGTGCTCGAACAATGCAAATTGATCTCGTTCCATTTACTTTAATTGGTGCAACTACTAGATCAGGATTACTTTCAAATCCACTAAGAGATAGATTTATGGCCCATCTTCATTTTGATTTCTATTCTCCAAATGACCTTTCTCAAATACTTGCTAATAATGCTAAGAAAATGCATTTAGCCCTTAGGGAAGATGCAAATTTAGAAATTGCAAGAAGAAGTAGAGGTACCCCTAGGATTGCAAATAGAATTCTTAGAAGAGTTAGAGATTATGCTCTTGTAGAAAATCATCAAGAAGTAGAACTATCAGATGTAGATAAAGCTCTTCATTTATTAGATATAGACCAACTAGGTCTTGATTCTATGGATAGAAAAATCTTAAATGTCATAAAGAATTATTATTCAAATGGACCAGTAGGTATAGACGCCTTAAGCGCAACTCTTGGAGAAGATAGACAGACTATTGAAGAAGTATATGAGCCATTTCTTCTAAAGGAAGGACTTCTTTTAAGAACTCCAAGAGGGAGAGTTTTATCTGATAAGGCCATAAATCACTTAAGTTAGGTTAAGATTCATATATATCTAAGGTTTGTTTGAAAATAATCCGATCCTTGTTTTACAAGGACTGAAAGTATATGTTTAAAAGAATTTTTGAGAATAGCCCTCATCCGTGCTTTGTATTTGATGAATCAGGTGTCATTTCTGATATTAATAAATCTGCAATACCTTTTTTAAAAAAATGGAATCTTTCAATAGATAGTCTGAGTAGCAAAAATTTAAATATATGCTTGAATCAAATTCGTCTTGGATTAAAAAACTTAGAGATCCTGATAGAAGAAAATTTTTTTCGATTTGATATAACAGAATTTTCTTTAGGTAAGTTTTGTTTTCATGCTTATGATATTACTCACCAAAAAAATACAGCAGATACACTTTTTAATCTTGTCGATGATATCAATGAAGGCTTGGTTTTAGTAGATGTTGAAAATGACGGACTTGTAGTTGAAGTTAATAAGTCAGTTCTCTCTTTTTTGGGTTATGAGCGTGAAGAAATATATAGTTTAAAGCTCAAAGATATAATTTCAGATTTTAAATTATTAAATCAGGATGATTGGAATACTCAAATGAGTAACTTGAAACTAAAGGAGAATGGAACTATTTCAGATGGGTACTTGATACGAAAAAATCAAACAAAATTTCCAGTAGAAATGATTCACTCAATTAGACGAGTGATGGAAAAAGATTATCAATTGACTCTATTTAGAGATGTTACTGAAAAAATTAAGCAGGAAAAAGAAAAAGAAGAAATGAAATTGCAGCTGTTTTCATCGGCAAAGCTTTCACATTTAGGAGAAATGGCGACTCATATTGCACATGAAATTAATAACCCTCTTACTGTTATTGTAGGTAAAAACCTAAGCATGAAGAAAATGCTAAATGTTAATGAAATAGATAGTACTAAGTTTTTAGATGCAATCGAAAAAGTAGATGAGACTGTTAATAGAATTGCGAAAGTCATAAGAAGTTTAAGAAATATTACTAAAAGTTTGGATGATGACTCATTTTGTTCAGAATACTTATTGGAGATTATTGAAGATATAGAGTTCTTGTTTTCGGGAAGAGCAAAAGCACAATTACTTAATTTTAAAATTATGGGTAAGGAAAATATTTTAAATACTCAAATCTATTGTAACAGAAGCCAAATAGCTCAATTACTTATGAACCTAATTAATAATGCTTTTGAAGCGATTCAAAATTTAAAAGACCAGAGCATTGTTGTTGAACTCTCAGAGATTAAGGGCATGGTCACAATAAAAGTGATTGATTCAGGAAAAGGAATATCCCCTGATAAACTAGCAAATATTTTTGAACCATTTTTTACAACCAAGAATATGGGGGAAGGTAGAGGACTTGGGCTTTCAATCGCTGAAAACATAGCCGCGCGTCACAACGGGAAGTTGTACTATGACAAAATGGAAAGGAATACCACCTTCATCTTTGAGCTTCCATCGTTTACTAAGTAGTTGTTTTTACATAGCATGAATTATTTGTATCAAATAATAAATAAATTTAGTTTTTAGCATAAGTATCCGAAATCTAGATTAAAATAAAGAATTTACCTGAAATACTAATCTGTATGGCCAAACATTTGGTAAAATAGTAAATAGAAATGCATTTTTTTCTAATGATATGCATTTAAAAAAAAATAGTTTATACTATAGAGCGTAGTGTAAAAATAGAGTGTAAGCGTTTAGTAAACAACAATTGTTAATTGTGCTCAACGCAAGTATATAAAAAAAGAAGTAGCTGATGATTTATCAAAGAACGATCGCTAAACAAGTTAAAGTTACAGGAATTGGAATTCATTCAGGAAAGAAGGTTACACTAACTTTAAATCCAGCACCTGCTGACTCTGGAATTCAGTTTAAGCGAACAGATATTATAGACTCTCAAACAATTAAAGCTGATGCTATGATTGTTGGACCGACAAGAAATAACACCACTCTTGGAAATGGCCATGATGCTATTCATACAGTTGAGCATTTATTATCCGCTTTCTACGGTTTAGGAATTGATAACGTTTATTGTGAACTAGATGGACCTGAAGTCCCAATTATGGATGGTTCAAGTGCTTCATTCATTTTTATATTAAAAGAAACAGGTGTCGAAAATTTAAATCTATCAAAGAGATTTATGGTTATTTTGGAACCAGTTAGAGTTGAGCACAATGATTCATGGGCTGAAGTAGAACCTGCAAAAAATCTAATTATTGATTCTACAATCGTCTTTGCGCACCCCGCAATAAATACTCAAAGAGAAGTTTTTGAATTTTCATGTGAAAACTATATCAATGAAATTTCTCGTGCAAGAACTTTTGGTATGCTTAAAGACTTAGATACTTACAGAAGAATGGGGCTTGCCAAAGGAGCATCTTTGGACAATACAATTGCAGTTGATGATTACAAAGTTGTAAATGCTGAAGGGCTAAGATACGGTTCAGAATTTATTCGTCACAAAATATTAGATACAATTGGCGATATAAGCTTACTTGGTCATGAATTGGCCGGTAAAATTACTACTTATAAATCGGGTCATTATTTACATAATTTATTGTGTAGAAAAATTCTTGAAACTCCTTCATGTTACGAAATAGTTTCTGCAGGATCTATCAATCAAGAGACAAGAGAAGCGCATAAACTACCTCTTGATCTTGGACTCGCATTGTCATAATGCTCTATAAAGCTTTTATTCATCTTTTCTTTTTTTATCAATTAAGGTAGATAAACCTTTAATAATCATAGATTTTAAAGGTTTTAATATATGTTACGTCTGTTATTGATATCATCATTTATTTTTTCAACGCTAAATGTAGAAGCAGCTATTCAGTGGAATAGACAAAAAGTCTACACAAACTATAAGTTAAATGAAGACCTAATCTTAAAAAATGATTCTCGAGCTATTACTTTAAAAAAGGACTCAAATTTAGAACTTATAGAAGTAAGTGAGCTGACTATGATTAAAGTTTATATGCATAAGTATAAGGTGAGCCCATGTCGAGATAAAAACTTCACTACTGATTTACAATTAGTTGATGTAAAACAATCAGATCAAAATAGTATTGTTGTTGGTGTGAACTTAACGAAAAAATGTCAGCTAGAAGTATTTATTGATGTAAACGAATATAACTTAACTAGTTTTGTTAAATAGGACTAAATATGAAGTTATCAAAAGCCTACTGGCAAACTTATAAAGAAACACCTGCAGATGCCGAAGTTCCATCTCACAAACTTCTAATGAGAGCTGGTTTTATAAATAAAACAACCGGTGGAATTTATTCCTACCTACCAATGGCCACAAGAGTCCTGAAAAAAATAAAAAATATTATTAGGGAAGAGCTTGATGCTATTGATGGGCAAGAGCTACTTATGAGTTTTGTCACACCAGCATCATTATGGAAGTCATCAGGAAGGTGGGACTCAATGGGGGCAGAAATGGTACGCTTTAAAGATAGAAAAGAGGCAGACTTCTGTTTAAGTGCGACTAATGAAGAAACGGTTACTGATATTTTTCAAAATACGATTACATCCTACAAGCAACTTCCAGTTCATCTTTATCAAATAAATACAAAATTTAGAGATGAGATCAGACCTAGGTTTGGTGTTTTAAGAGGTAGAGAATTTATAATGAAGGATGGCTATACTTTTCATGTAGATAAACAATGCTTAGATGAAATGTATGAAAAATATTATCAAGCATATTCTAAAATTTTTACAAGAATGGGTTTAGATTTTATAGCAGTTGAAGCTGATGGAGGAGCGATGGCCGATTCAGGCTCAAAAACTCATGAGTTTCAAGTAATCGCTAATACAGGTGAAGATGATATTATTGCCGCTAAGGATATTAATTATGCCGCAAATATTGAAAGCGCAGAAACTTATAGAGTTGGCTTAAGTTTTAGTGAGCAATGTGCCTTAGAGGATGTTTTAACTGAAGAACTTCCTACTTGTGATGAAGTTGCTAAACTTTTAAATATTCCTGTGTATCAAACTTTGAAAACTCTAGTTTATACAGCGGAATTTCATAAAAAAGATGGCTCAATAAAGTATGCTCATTATATCTTATTACTTCTTGGAGATGACTCTTTAAATGAAGTGAAATTAACGAATCATATAAAGGGAGCTGCAAAACTTTATACTTCAACAGAAGAAACCCTGAAAGAATTTGGTTTACCTAAAGGGTATATGAGTCCACTGAATAAAACAGGATTAAATGTCATAATTG
>CAYFHZ010000003.1:0-23847 GCA_964342535.1 uncultured Bacteriovoracaceae bacterium
CACCCTGAATGTCTCATTGCTAAGACAAGAACACCAACTGAATATTTTGGATATATTTCTCTTCCCAGAGAGCCAAATACATCAACAATAAAAATCACAATTGATGGCACTGATATTTCAGAATCGACCACAGATGGATGGAACTATATCGGTTGGAAGGATACTCAAAATATAAAAGTTCCAGGGCCAACTGATGCAGCTATAACTCCTGAAGTAACTAAGTCTGGATATATGATTCAACTAAGTGGAAATGCCATTTTCACAAATGGACAAAGTGTAAAAGTTTACTATAAACCAAATAGTCTTTAAGCAACTGCAGACTTAGCTTTATTAGACTCTTGTATTTTATTCATGAATTGAATATTTGGTAGAAGTTTTTTTAACTTTACAAAATTTGTTTCAACTGCAAGAGAATTATTTTCACCGACAATAGTTTCGCCGATAATCCCATGAAGCCTTGCATCTTCTAAGTTTTCTAAACCAATTCTCATGTTTCGATCTTTCCAGTGTGAAAGTAAATCATCAACAGGTACAAGAGTCATTGCACCATCAATATTTGGATTATTATTAATTTTGACCCAAATTTGTTCCAAGAAAGTTTGGCACTTAGTAGATACTTTAAGTTTTTTATCTTCAGTAAGATGCTTTTCTGTATTAAAGAAAATAAAGTAAGACCTAATGAGTTCAAGGTTAGATAAAACAAGTATTTTAGGTAAGTTATCTTTATCATTTTCAATTTGAACTAAATTTAATGATTCGAGAATAAAAATCATTTCATCCATCTTTGACTCAAGAACACCAAAAATCTCATGAGAGTACAAATCAAGAGTTTTTCTATGCAATGCGAGACCTTCTGGTTTTTTCTCACCATGTGCTTTATATACCAGAAACAGAGTACCTAGAATTTTTATAATATCTGCTGTTTTAAAAAATTCATACCCTGAATGCTTTCCGGTTCCATAATTAACCGAAGCTGAATTTGATTCAAGTTCTTTAATTCTAGCATTTGTACTTCTCAACCTGTTGGCCAATGTATTGATGATTGTTTTAAACCATGGGTTAAGTCCTTCCATTGTCTTAGAAAATGCAGAAAATGAAATTTCAATGACATCACTTGAAACCATTGCTGAAGCTGAACATGACCTTTTACCACCACCATCATCATCAAAATAAGCCATTTCGCCAATAACTTCTCCGGCCCTAAGAACTGCAATTTCAACAAATCCCTTCCCTTTGGGCTTAAAAAGTCGAAGCTGGCCATTTTGAATAATATAAAGGGAGCTTGCCTTTTCACCATCGTTGAAAAGAACCTCCCCTGGTTTTAATTTTCTAAGACCTGATTTTGTACCTGCCAAATTTACAACCTTTCAATAATTAAACTTAAGGCTTCTCCACCACCAATACAAATCGCTGCACATCCACGCTTAGCTTGATTTCTCTCCATTGCATTAGTTAGAGTCAAAAGTATTCTTGCTCCACTCGTTCCGATAGGATGTCCAAGACTTACTCCGCCTCCGTAGATATTTACCTTCTCTTCATTTAATTCTAACTCTTTTATAGCTACCATGGTAACAGCGGCAAAAGCTTCATTTATTTCCCAAAGATCTATATCATTAACTGATAAATTAAGTTTTGCTAAGTTTTTCTTAACTGCTTCAACAGGAGCTGTAGTAAACCATGTTGGATCTTGAGCATGAGAGGCCCAACCTAATATTTTAAATTTAGCTTGGTCCTTATACTCTTCACCAGCTAACACGAGAGCACATGCACCATCATTAATCGTAGAAGCATTTGCAGCTGTGATTGTTCCATCTTTTTCAAATGCAGGACGTAGTGTTGGTATTTTATCAAACATCACTTTCTTTGGCCCTTCATCATCACTCACAACAACTTCACCTTTTCTAGTTTTCATCGTTACCGGAGAAATCTCTGAGGCAAAAATACCTTCTGCTTGAGCTTTTTGTGCCCTTTTAAAAGACTGTATTGAAAATGCGTCTTGTTCCTCTCGCGAAAACTCATATTTTTTTGTACATTCTTCTGCCAGGTTTCCCATTGGACGATCAGAATAAACATCCCATAGGCCATCATTTTGAAGTGCATCTTTTAGACTACTATCTCCATACTTTGTTCCAACTCGTGAGTTAGGAATTAAATGAGGAGCTTGAGACATATTCTCCATTCCTCCAGCAACTACAACTTTTGCATCTCCAGTAAGAATTGACTTCGCTCCAAGAATGACAGATTGAAGTCCTGATCCGCAGACCTTATTGATTGTAGTACAAGGAACACTTTGAGGTAGTCCTGCAAAGATAGCAGCTTGTCTAGCAGGTGCTTGTCCAACACCAGCTTGAACAACATTTCCCATAAAAACTTCTTCAACTTTTTCAAATTTAACATCTGTTTTTTCAAGAGCAGCTTTAATTGCTGTTGCACCTAACTGAGTCGCGTGAACTGATGACAAGCTTCCTAAAAAACTTCCTTGAGGGGTACGTGCACCACCTAAAATATAAATACTCATATTTAATCCTTTGGTTAAAAATTTCACTTGATTCTATGCAATCGAACAGCATTTTTCCATCTAAAAACTTGTCCAAATCCCAATAATCTGCTATTTTGACGCACTTATATAAGGAGACATTATGTATTTTGGCAGATTTGACACTGAAGAATCAAAAAAGCGCACAGCTATTCCTAATGAATGGACAGAAGATGTTACAAAAGTCTTAACTGAAAGCTATTTTGAACAAACTGAAAAAGATAATAAGTTTTTTGATGTCTACGGAGAGATATATGATAAAGAATTTGTTGTTGTTATTTCTTACCTTCATATGGAAGACCATTTAATGTCCCCTATTTCTGTTTTCATTTCACACGATAACTTAGATGATTCAAAGAATTTTAAAAAGACACTAGCGAGTTTGATTGATTTGGCCGGGCATATTTATGACGATATTTTTGCAACAGAAGATTGGAGTGATTATAACTCTAACTGGACTGAAAATGAGTATAAAAATAATATTTTCTACTACAAAGTTACAAGAGAAAATATTTCACTAAGCCTGCAAGCTGAGGAATTCATGAAAAAAGAAGGGCAAATTTAATATTTTACAAAAACAAATAAAAAAAAAGCCTAACTTAAGATAGGCTTTTTTATTTTAGTTCAATTATTTAATCATCATCAAAGCGAGACTTAGATGGTGCGAAACTCCTCGTTTCTGCTTCAATATCCTCATCATCATCATCACTCTCTGAATTATCAGGATCTTCCTCAAAGTCAAACTCCGTTACAATATTTAACTCATTTAGTGCTTTAAAGAAGTCTTTATCATCTTGAAGGTCACTTAAAATTGCTTCTATATACTTTGGTGGATATTTACTAATTAATTCCTCAATGTATTCTTGAAGTTTTCCTTCTTTTAAGATTTCTCTTTTCCTTTTAATGTCTTGCCAGTTTGCAATATAGTGAAGACGACAAAATTGTTGAGTCGTTCTCAAATTCTCACAACCTTTCTCTGCACAATCATCTGAACGATGATCAACAAAAAAGTCTAAAGAAGATATCGCTTCTGCAATATCGTTCCATGCAAAATTTTCAGCAAGACCAGCTATTTCATCTTGAACTTTAGTTGCAGATTCAGCTATTTCTTCTTTTGAGCTTGACTTCGTTTTAGTTGGAGCTTTTGTATTTTTCTTAACTTCTACTGGTTGCACATCAACAACTTCTTTTGCTGGTGTTTTTGCTTCCACTGTACTTACAGACTTCGTCTCTGTAGACGCTTTTGTTTTTTTAGTTGTTACTGGCGCTTTTTTTGTTACGGCCTTAGTAACTTTTTTCTTTGTTGCAGTAGTTTTTGTTTTCTTTGCAGCAACAGGAGCTTTTTTTGTCACTTTTTTTACAGGTGCTTTTTTAGCTATCTTTTTTGTTGTTTTTTTAGATACTTTCTTAGCAACTTTTTTAATTGGAGCCTTTTTTGCCACTTTTTTAGTTGTCTTTTTTGCAACTTTTTTCACAGCTTTTTTTGCAACTTTCTTTGCAACTTTCTTTTTAGATGTCGTTGCTTTTTTAGCTACTTTTTTTGCTGTTTTTTTCGCAACTTTCTTTTTAGATGCCGTTGCTTTTTTTGTAACTTTTTTAGTTGTTTTTTTCGCAACTTTCTTTTTAGATGCAGTTGCTTTTTTTGTAACTTTTTTAGTTGTTTTCTTCGCAACTTTCTTTTTAGATGCCGTTGCTTTTTTAGCTACTTTTTTCCTAGCTTTTGCCATGGATGATGCTCCTATAATATTTTTTAATTTTTTAAATACCACTTTTCTCCACTATTTGCCAATGCATCCGGTTAATTTATTGATTTAAATTCATTCGCTGCAATAACTATTCTTTGAATTTCAGAAGTTCCCTCATAGATTTCGCAGATTTTTGCATCCCTAAAAAACCTTTCTACTGGATACTCCTTAGTATAACCATTCCCTCCAAGCACTTGAATTGCCTGAGTTGTAATATCCATACATGCTTCAGATGCAAATAACTTCGCTTGGGCAGCTTCCTTAGAGTAAGATTCACCTTTATCTTTTAAATCAGATGCATGATATATAAGAAGTCTTGCTGCAGCAATTTTAGTGCTCATATCTGCAATCTTAAACTGGATAGCCTGTAAATTTGAGATTGGTCCACCATGTTGAATTCTTTGAGTGGCGTAAAGTCTTGAGTAACGAAAAGCAGCTTCAGCAATGCCTAAGGCCTGTGCTCCAATACCAATTCGACCACCATCTAATGTTGCAAGGGCAATTCTAAAACCTTTTCCTAAGTCACCAATCATATTTTCTTTTGGTACCTTTACTTTATCAAAATGAATTTGTGCAGTTGAAGAACCCTTAATTCCTAATTTATCCTCTAATTTTTGAACATTAAAACCTTCTGTAGCTGTTTCTACTATAAATGCTGTAATACCTTTATGATTTGTAGTTTTCTCTGTCTTAGCAAATACAATTGCTATCCCAGCTTCTTTACCGTTTGTAATAAAGTTTTTAGTCCCATTAATTTCAAAATAATCCCCTTTATCTTCTGCAAAGGTAGCTAGAGTTCCAGGGTCAGATCCTGCATTTGGCTCAGAAAGGCAAAAGCAGCCTACTAACTCCCCTGTGGCCATTTTAGGAAGATATTTATTTTTATGCTCTTCTGTTCCATACGTAAGGATTGGCCATACGGCGAGTGAGTTATGGGCAGATAGAAAAACTCCTGAGGAACCACAGGCCCTAGATATTTCTTCAATCATTATAGAATAAGACATATAGTCCATACCCGCACCACCATAGTTTTCAGGTATATAAATTCCCATAAAACCATTTTCAGCAAATTTTGCTTTAAGTTCATCAGGTATAAGTCCGTTCTTATCAATATCATGAGCAAGAGGAGCTACTTCTGAATCGGCAAAGCGACTCATCATATCTCTTATTTCTTTGTAACTATCATCAATTAACATATTATCTCCTTAAACTAACAACCTTTAAACTTTGGGGTTCTTTTCTCAACAAATGCTGATGTACCTTCTTTCATATCATAAGAATTAAACAATTTAGCAAAATGACTCCGCTCGATTTCAAGCGCTAGGGAAAGGTCCTTATCAACACCATTATTAATTGCAATCTTAGCTTTACCAATTGCAAATGACGAATGTTTTTTCATCTTATTAATTGAATTTAAAGCAGCCGTTAGCATTTCACTTTTAGAGGGGAATGAATTTAAGACTAACCCAAGTTCTAATGCTTCATCTACTTTGATTTTTCTGCCAGTATAGATAATTTCTTTAGCCCAAGCAGGACCTATCGTTCTAGCAAGTCTTTGAGTACCACCAAATCCAGGAATAAGGCCTAGACTTACTTTAGGCAAACCAAAAACCGCATTCTCCGTAGCATAAATAAAATCACAGGCAAGGGCCATTTCCATTCCTCCACCGAGAGCAAATCCATTAACTGCTGCAATAACAGGTATTGAGAGTTTTTCAAATGCCATAGAAACAGACTGACCTAACTCGGCAAATTTATATGCATCTTGCTCTGCGAGTTCAAGCATTGCCTTAATATCAGCCCCAGCGATAAAAGCTTTTTCACCTGCTCCCGTAAAAATAATTCCTTTGATTTCATTATTCCCATCTAAGTTTTGCAATAACTCAAGTAACTCTGAAAGAACAGTCTCATTTAAAGCATTTAGACTCTTTTCTCTATCAACTATAATTGTAAGAACTTCGTCTTTAAATTCTAGTTTTAAAGTTTTATACTCTCCAAAAGCATTAATACTCATAAAATCCTTTCCCCGATTTACGGCCTAATCTACCTGCAGCAACATATTGCTTTAAAAGCGGACATGGACGGTATTTAGTATCTGATAAGCCTTCAAAAAGTACTTCCATAATTGCAAGACAAGTATCTAGCCCAATGAAATCTGCTAGTGTTAAAGGTCCCATAGGCTGATTTGTACCTAATTTCATGGCCGTATCAATATCTTCAATTGAAGCTATCCCTTCGTAAAGAGTATATACAGCCTCATTAATCATAGGCATAAGTATTCTATTTACTGCAAAACCTGGTATATCCTTAGCTTTAACAAAAACTTTTCCCATTTTTTGGGCGCACTCAGTTACTGCATTGAAAGTCTCATCTGAAGTCTCAAGCCCCTTTATTCCTTCAACAAGCTTCATAACCGGAACTGGGTTCATAAAATGCATCCCGCAAACTTTATCGGCCCTTTTAGTTTGAGCCGCTATTTCTGTAATTGAAATTGATGAAGTATTGGAAGCTAAAATAGCCTCTGGTTTAGCAAGACCATCAAGTGTTTTAAAGATCTGAAATTTAATTTTTTTATTTTCAGTTGCCGCTTCAATAATCAAGTCACATTGAGACAGTTCGTTAATATCAAGAGTTTTTTGAAGTTTGGCCATGGTTTCATCAACTTTTGATTGCTCCCATTTGCCTTTTTCCACACCTTTATTTAATTGTTTCAAGATAAAGTCATGGCCTTTATCAAGTAAATCCTGTCCAATATCATAAAGCTGAACATCGAATCCCGTAAAAGCAGCAACTTGAGCGATACCTCTTCCCATTTGACCTGCACCTATAACGCCAATCTTTTTAATTTGAACCATTAGCTACTCCTGTATAAAAATCAATGAGATACTATCACTATATATACCTAAATGGTCAATCGCTTAGCATTATCAAATTAAATGTTTATACTTTGTAAAAAGAGCTTGCCAAATTTGACGGAATGTTCTAAAAAACCCCCTACACAATTTTAATATTAGTTATATTTAGATATTGATTTAAATTTTAGGAGTTTTAAAGTGGCAAATCATAAGTCTGCAAAGAAAAGAATTAGACAATCAGAAAAAAGACGTCAGTCGAATAAATGGAAAACTTCAAGAGTAAGAACTGAGATAAAAAAACTGAGAACTCTTATTACTGAAGGATCTAAAGAGGAAGCTCTTAAGCAATATCCAATTGTTCAAGCACTTTTGGCTAAACTAGCTAAATCAAGTGCTCTGAATAAAGCAACTGCTTCTAGAAAAGTTTCTAGACTTGCCTCTCAAGTTTCTAAATTATAGTTTATATAAGTCTATTATTTATATTAAAGCCTCGAATTTAATTCGAGGTTTTTTTATTTGAGCTTAATTCATTAAAAACAGTACATATTCATTTTATTAAGCTTGTGTTAAATTAAAATTAACTCTTGTTAATCTCCATGTTTTTCGTTAAGAAAGCTTTGGGAATCAGCTTTTTTGGGGAGAACAGCTATGAAAATTTTATTAACTTTTTCTGTTTTGACTCTTATGTCATTTACTACAGAAGCTCAGACAAATTCTTCTAGGACTATTACCTTAGAACCTATTTTAGAGACAAAACAAAAACCAAGATCCAGTCGAAAAAGAAGAGTATTTCAACTCACTCTTGAAACAGAGACAATGACTGTGAGAGATCGTAACAATGACATTACTGGGTCAACAACTTATTACCAAGCAGAACCACAATTAAACATCACTGATCGCTTTAATGCTAGATTGGGAATGGCCTACTTTGATCGATTTGCTGGAGGTAGTTACAAGGGAAGAGAAGATAAAAATCATGACCATATTGATAACTACTATACAAAACTAGATTATCGCCTTTCTAAATTTTCGGAAAATAATATTTTAGATGTCAGACTTCAGGCCAGGGCCTATACAACTCAAGATGACGTTTTCAAAAGAGCATATGCTTCAGATGGGGACTACCAGTTTAGAGCATATTTTGGTCGTCCTCTCTATGGTAACTGGAGTATAAATAGATTCACAAGTTATATTCGATACAAGAACTATTTCAACAATGAATACGTAAGTAATTATTCTAGAGATTATGAGTTAAGAGCTCGAATTTCCCCAACTTATAGAGTATATTCCGGAACTGACCTTGGTATGACATTTACCTATAACCACTTTTTTAAAGTGAATAAACTAAATGATGAAGAACAAGTTGATATTGACCTATCAGCAAGATACCAACCTAATCAATATGCATTTATGGTTAGATTAGGAATTCCTTATATGAGATCTGAGGGTGGTGAAGGAACTTTAAAAAGAAATGAAGATGCCGGTAAACAATTTAGTTATGCTTTTACTATGACTGCATTCTTATAGCTTTAAATTAACAATTTTATAAGTTTAGGCTCAATTTTAATTGAGCCTTTTTTATGGACGATATACACATCTAAAGCCTAAGTATTTAGAAGTTGTTTTAGCTGGCAAACTAAAACTTGCAGTATAGAGCCCAGCATAGTCTTTACTTCTAAAATCTCCACCACGAGTTAATGCCTTACCTCTTCCCCCTTCTATAAATCCTAGTCCGTAAGAGCTACTAGTAAAATACAAGGATGAAAGTATATTAGCTGGATTTCGAGGCATATATAATTCACTCGATATTTCGCCTAAACAAAATTCTTCTGAAAAATTTATCCAATCGTCAGTACAATCATAGGGCATAAAAGTATAATCAGTTGAAACTTGCCAATTAACCCACTCATTAGCATTTCCTGATAGATCCCAAACTTCAGCAGGACTAACTTCGCCATTTTCAAATACAAATGCTGCCTTTAAGCTTCTAGATGCACCTCCATCAATCCAATGGCCATTATAACTTGAATCCCCATCAACACCGTTATTCCCTTGCAAAAGGCTTCCACTCCCAACAGCTTCATCTGTCCAATTCTCACTATTTTTTTCAATTAAGTATGCTAAACTCATCCATTCTAAATTTGAGATAAGGTCGTACCCTTCCCCAAGAGACTGACACTCACTCTGAGCTGATTCAAAATCTAAAAGTACCCAAGGTAATCCATAAGGAGAACTTCCTGGCTTATAACCTGAAAGGCCCCAATTGGCAGTAGTACAATAGGCTTCATTACAACCATCAGCATCTACTTCTGAGCTATCAACAATATTATCATTGTCTGCATCACTCCAAGCTTTTGCTTCGTATTTCATAACACAAAATTCATCAACGCTCAGGTAAGTATCCTTGGGAACATACTCATAACCCGTGGGACATTTCAAAAGAGAATAACTTGCAAAGACAGTTGAGCAATCAGAAGTCAAATTATTAACAGATTTTCTATCTGCCTTAAAAGTATAATCTACTCCTTCTGTCAATTCTTCCTCAACAGTCAATTCAATAAAAGTAGTTACAGCCTTTCCTTTTGCGACCTCTGTAGAACAATCATCTGTATATAAAGAAATGACATCACCTGGATTCACTCCTAAAATATAAAAACTAGGTGTTTTAATAATATCATTTTTACTAATGGGGTTTGATAATAAAACATAATCTACTTCAGAAGGTTTTTCTAATGTCGTTGCTGAAATAACCTTCTCATTCGTATCAATTTGACCTTCACTATCTCTAACCCTAACCATAAATTTATAATTATAATCAGATAATAAATTATCTAAGTAAACTGAGTCGGATGGAGCTGGGATACTTTGAATTAAGACAGGGCTTCCACTAGATATATCATATATAAGATATGTAACAGCCCCCTCTAACTCAGACCAATGCAGTGAAACTGTAGTATCTGTAACATTTGAAACAGTCTCGACTCCTTCAAATGTTAATAGGGAATTAAGATTCGCTTCATTTAAACTACCTGTAGTATAATTAACCTTTTCTTCAACACTCAACTCTTCGAGTTCACAAGAAGATAGAGTAAATAATAATACAAATAAATATAGCAAAATTAGTCCTCTAAACCTTTGGCCAATAACACTTCTCTTGCAACTTCTCCTGCTATTGCTCCCACAACATAAGGTACTTCTTCTCTCAGATTAACATTTCCATGTAGAAATCCTAGTAAGTGAATCCATTCATGTACCATATTCGCAAGCATCTCACTGGTTTTATAGTTTTTATAAAATTTATAATTCATTGTAATCCATTTACTTGACTGAGGATTCGTTGAACCAATCACTTTGCGACACCAAACAGAAACCTTACTACTAAACCAAGAGCATTTTTTTATTTTTGAATACAGATTCATTTCTGCTTCTGTGTCAGGAATCATAAATTCGTTTCCTTGCATAAGAATATTATACACCTCTTCATTAGTAAGAGTGTTGTCAACTTCATTCCACAGATAGTTTTTTTGATAAGCCCGGGTCTGATCCGAAGATCTTCTGTAGGCCAAGACTTTGATTTTAAATGATTCGCTATTAAGCACTTCTTCTAAAATACTTTTTGCTTGCTCAAATCTAGCTGATTGTTCAACACTTAAATTCTCTTGCATATCTTCAGGAATAACACGTAAGTAATTGTTATCAAGGTTCTTTTCATTTATGACATAATTCTCATCAAAATGGAGTTCAGGGTGGATATGCTCGAGTACAGTAGCGAAAGCAAAATTATAGGTTAAAATGAATGAGACAAATAATACAATCCATTGTAATTTCATAGAAACTCCTTTTCAAAGTCTCTATCGGAACTGATAAGTACCTAGATTAAAAAAATTCAGAATGCGGAAATGCCTGCCCTACCTTTACATAACAAATCTTAATTTTCTGAAAACAAGCAATTTTTTGAGGCTAAAAAAATTAAGATAAAAACTAAGTTTCCTTTATTTACGAGCACTTAGGGGACATTTGAAATGTTCTTTTTAATCTTTCAATTTAAACACTTACAATTAACTGACGATAAGACTAAAGAACTGAAGACCGAGGAAAGTCTATGAAAATTAAAAATAAACAAGTTTATCTATTCTTACTAACAACTTTCATTATGATGTCATGTACACCTGAGAAAGATGCCAGTGAATTTAACAATGTCAGTGTCAATAACTCAATATCGGGTGATGATTTAAATGATATTGTAGAGCCAAACATAGAAGAAGAAAGTAAAGACTCAATAAATGAAAGCTCATCAGCTGAAGAGGTTGCATGTGAAACTTTAGAAAATACTGATATTTGTGTTAGTTATAAAAGTTGCCAACCAATGTATAATGAAGGTCAATTATTTATTTCATGTATTCCAAAAGAGTCGGCTCATGAAAACGAAGATGAACAAGGTCATTCCGATAATGAATGTAGTGGTTTAAACTGTTCTGAGGTATCAGCAATGCCTGCAGAAGTTGAAGATAGTATTGAACAAGAAGAATCACAAGATCAAGAGCAAGAGGATACAAAAGAAGAGGATAAAATTGTAACTTGTTTAGCTATTGGCTGTGAAATAGGTGACGTTAGACCACTTCCAGATAGCTTAGATCCAATAGATGAAAGTGCAAGTCAATCTAATTCAGATGGAGAATCAGAGGGTGAAAAAGATACATCAATTGCTGAGGTAGAGTGTGGTGAAGGTAAAATTGTTATCTGTCATATACCTCCAGGAAACCAGGATGCCGCCACAACGATGTGCCTTCCATTACAAGCTTGGAATGCAGCTCATAAAGAAAAACATGGAAGAAATGGTTCCGATGATTATGAAGGAGCATGCTGGACAGAAACTCTAAATAGTAAAAAATAAAAAAAGCCTATCTTTTGATAGGCTTTTGTTTAGACAGTTATTTCTTGATTTAATTTCACTTGAGTTGTCTTAGAAGCTTTTTCTTTCTTAGAAAAGAATAACCTTAACCTTTCAAGATACCAATAAACAATTGGAACAAGTACAAATGTAAAGAACATTGAAGCAAGCATACCGCCAATGACAACTGCACCCATTGCAGCTTTTACACCTGATGGATCAGTTAACTGAGGTAAAGTACCTGCTACGACAGCTAGAGAAGTCATTGCGATTGGTCTAAATCTATCCTCTGAAGCTCTCCATAATGCATCTATCATATCCATTCCCTGCTCCCTAAGAACCATTGTTTGATCGAGTAATAAAATTGCATTATTAACGGCAAGACCAACTAACATTACAAATGCCATCATGGATCCGATATTGATGGTAAATTCCATAAAAAAGAGAATGTAAAATACCCCTACAAAAGAAGTAAAAACAGCACTTACAATAGTAAAGGGATGTATAAAAGAATTTAAAATAGCAACCAGTAGCATATAAGTTAAAATAACGGCCATTAAAAAAGCTTTACCAATTTCTTTACCCGTTTCGGCCATATTTTCAGCTCGTCCTGTATAGGCATAATTATAACCGTCCTTCCACTCTAATTTATCAAACTTTTGGGCAAGTTCAGCTTGTACCTGGTTTGCACTGGACTTAGAAAGGTATGCTTGAAGTTGAATAATTCTTCTTTTATCACGTCTTTGAAGTGGTGGAAGAGCTTTTTGTTGCTCAAGTGTTCCTAATTTTTCAATTGGAATCAACCCACCTTTAGTTGAAATTAAAACGGAAGCAATATCTTTTGTATCTCTTTTAAATTCATCAGAAAGGGTTACATTTATATCATACTCCTCACCTTTTTCTCTAAAGATACCTACATCATCACCAGTAACGGCCGTTCTAATAACGGGACCAATTTGTGAATTACTTACACCAAATTCTTGCATAACTTCTATATTAGGTCTAAACACGACTTCATTCTTTGGGTCTTTATGCGAAGAAGTAATCGACCTAAAGTAACCAGATTCAGTCATAATTTGCTCAATCTGTTTTGAGTACATTACCATTTGATCATAATCAATCCCTCGAACATCAATAGTGATATCAGCTTGTCCAGATGCACCTCCACCTGAACCTCGTGCCATTGAAATGATGGCATCAGGAATTAAAGCAAACTTGGGTGTTAGTTCATTTATAATATCTACGTCAGATTTCGTTCTTTGCTCTAGAGGTAAGAGATTAACTACGATAGAAGCATTTTCATAACCGTCTTCACCAATAATAGATAAGAATGAATCTATTTCTGGAATTTCATTCAGGTAAATTTCCATATTCCTAATGGCCGTAACTGTTTCCTCAATAGCAGTTCCTTGA
This sequence comes from uncultured Bacteriovoracaceae bacterium, assembly GCA_964342535.1. GTDB lineage: Bacteria > Bdellovibrionota > Bacteriovoracia > Bacteriovoracales > Bacteriovoracaceae. The sequence goes on from CAYFHZ010000003.1 coordinate 13,441, forward strand.
GGCATTTCAACAGTCACCCTAATAACATCTTCGTCTGAAGCTGAGAAAAACTCTCCCCCGATATAAGGCATGATAAATTTAGGACTGATAATCAAACAAACTAAAATCAATATAGACGTTTTAGGAAATTTAAAAATTAAATTAAAAACTTTATGATACTCATCAATAAGAAATTTCATAATTTTATCAACTGGCTTAACCAGAAAATGTTGAAGAAATTTTCTTATGATACCATCATCACTATGTCCTGTATGCTCTACCATTCTTCGATCTAGTAAAGCAGCACACATCATAGGTGTTAATGAGAATGAACCGATTACAGAGAATATCGTTGCAAAAACTACAGTTAACCCAAACTGATTCATAAATTGACCAATCATACCTCCCATAAAAGCGATTGGTGTAAATACAACTAAGTTCGTACCAGCAGATGCAATTACGGCTAATGCTACTTCTTGAGTCCCTTTAATAGCAGCTTCTTCTGGTTCAAGACCTTCTTCTAGTTTTTTGACGACAGCTTCTATTATTACAATCGCATTTGCAATAAGAGTACCGAGTGCAGTACCGACTGCTAAAAGAGTCATCATATTAATAGTAAAATTCGCAACATCCATTAATAAAAAAGAAGATATCAAAGATGTAGGAATAACAACTGAGGCAATTAGCGTAACTCTGAAGTTTCCTAGAAAAACAAACAATATGATAACTGTTAACCCAACTCCAATAGCAATATTAACAAGGGTTCCATTTGTATCTTTAATAATTCTTTTTGTTGAATCATAAGCGACCTCAAGTTTAGTATCTTCAGGTAACGTTTTTGATATCTCATTGATTGCTTTTTTGGCCCTAGAGGCAATACTAATAGCATCACCATCAGAGAGCTTATTAAGAGCAAGAGTTACAGCTTTTTTACTTCTCCACCTAGCAATGGTATCAATATCTTCTGCACCATCTTGTATGGTCGCAACATCTTTTAATTTAATACTCAAGCCTTCTCTCGTAACAAGTGGCATTTCTCTAATATCTTTAACAGTTTGAAACTCACCTTGAAACCTCACGGTAACTTCATTACTTCCTTGAGTAATTGAACCTCCAGGAACATTTAAGTTTTTCTTAGCAATGGCCTGAGATACATCAGATAAAGTAATGAAATACTGTTGCATTAAATTTCGATTCAACAGTACATTTATTTGTCTTTCAAGACCTCCTGAAATATCAACCGAGGCGACACCAGGTACTGTAGATAATTGTGGCTTTAGTTTAAGATCTGCAAATTCATAAAGCTCTCTTACGTCTTTAGAGTCAGAAGAGAGAGTCAAGTAAAAGATCGGAGTGACGAGAGGATCAAACTTTGAAATGATTGGTCTCTCAGCATCATCTGGTAGGTCATTTAGAATGGCCTCTACTTTATCTTTAACTTCAATGGCCTTATCATTTACATCTGCTTCAATTTCAAACTCAATCATTAATAGTCCAAAACTTTCATAAGCATTACCATTAATCTTTTTTATATCAGAAATTTCAGCAACTGCATCTTCAACTTTCTTTAATAGTTGAGTTTCAACCTCAATTGGAGTTGCCCCAGGGTAAGGCATATTGACACTTACAATTGGATAATCAATCTTAGGAGTCTGCTCAATAATCAAGCTTGAGTAAGAGAATATTCCAAGAACCACAAAGACTAAAATAAAAACAATCGTCATGGCCGGTCGTTTTACAAATGTTTCAATCATTTTACATCTCCTAGTTTTGCGATACGTACTTTAGTATTCTTTTTTAAGCTACTAGCACCTCGGATTATTACTTTCTCACCAGGGGTAAGACCACTGACAATTTGTGTTTCATATAATGAGACAAAACCTGTTTTTACTGTTCTTTTTTCTGCCTCATTCTGTGATGTTAATATCCATACATACTTATTATCATCCTCAGTTTTTATAGCTGTCGTTTTAAGAGATATCACATCATCTTTTACGGATGTAATAACATCCACAACAACACTTCCATCTTTTACTTCAAGGTATCCATTTTTTGAAACAACATGTACTTGAAAAAGTCCTGTTTCTGTTTCTGGATTCTTTGCAATATAGCCTACTGCTAATTTCGAATCATTTGTAGAATCTACTAATTTTACATTTTGATTCAGACTAATTTTACGCCATTGGTTTTGGCCAACTAATAATATTATTTTACTACCTTGAACTTTACCTGTTAGTCTTTCTGAAAATATCATATTAGTTTTTTCAACATTTATAACCTCTACAGGTTTACCAAATTTTTCAAATTCATTGGCAATTGAAATAGTTGGTTTGGCCCTTTTTGTCTTGATCTCTGCAATTTTCCAATTAATGGCCAATACTGCAATGATAACTAGCGAAAGATAAAATACGCCCCTTTTCATTTTACTACCACCTTTTCCGTTAATCTTTTAATATTTGACTTGTTTTGATGTAATTCAAATCGTGTTGTCTCTACCTGCATTCTAGCACCTGTTAGAGCATTTTCAGAATCATTCAAATCGTATCTTGTAGCTCCACCTGTTTCAAAACGAGTTCTTGTTAATTTGTATGCTTGTGTTGCAAGCCTTAGTGCTTCTTTGGCTGAATCAAACTTAGCTTTATTAGCTTTATATTCTTCGAGGGATGATTCAATAGATAAACTCAAGTCTTTTTTCGTCTTCTCTCTATTTACCTTCGCCTTAACTTTTTCAATAATAGCTTGTCTATATTGTGCAGATGTTTCGCCTCCTGAATAAATAGGAATTGTTACAGCAATTCCAACAGCAGTACTGGTAAACATTCTATCTTCTTCAACAGGCATCTCGTTTCCTGTTCCTCCGTGATTGAGACTCCCAAATAGACCAATACTTGGATAATGATCAGCATTTTTTAATTCAGCTTGTTTATCTAAAAGCCCAACATTGATATCACTAATTTTGAGACTTGGTCCTTCTAATGTTTTCTTTAAGAGATTATCTTCGTTTTGGATCATACTAAAATTGTTAGACATTTTGGAAGTAAGAGTAGGTCGCGCATCTTTATCCATTTCGGTAAATAAATTGAGTTGTAAATAAGCTAGTCTTAAGTTCTTTTCAGCTGAACGTACTTGAGGAAGTCTACTTGCTACATCCGCGGCCATTTTGATATTATCAAATCTTGGAACTCGTCCCCCTTGAAATCTTTTTCTTAAAGCCTGTTGATTATTTTTTGCATTTTGATAAGAATCTTTTGTGATTTCTAGAAGCTTTGACGCTAAAATGACATTATAATATGAGACTTCAACAGCATATCGAATTTCTCTTTGCACTTGATCTTTTACGGTTTCGTTTAACTCTCTAGACATTTTGGCCATATCTAAGGCCGTACTTACTTTTCCAAAAGTATAAAGGACTTGATTTAGGGTTATACCTGTAAGCAGTTCCCAATCTTGTTTAACTCTAATCGCTTGATCCCCAAACTGGATAACTGCACTTTTAAAATGTCTAATCGATTGTACCGAAGCCTCTAGTTTAGGAAAAGCACTGGCCCAAGCTTCTCTTATTTGTGCCTCAGCCTTTTCTATATCTAATGATGCTTTTTCGAGATCTTCACTTTTCTTGAGGCCAAGATCAATTGCCTCTTCTAGACTTAGCGATGATTGGCCAAAAATGGGCGTTGAAAAACATAGTACCACTATTATGGTACTAACCATTGGTTTTATTTGTAGCATAGCTTACTCCATTACTATCTTAATTAATTTGCTAATAAAATTCCATGTAAATAAATTTTTGAAATATGTTCTTTGTATTTATTTCTAAACTCTTCATCTTGCAGTGATGTGCTGAACAGCTGTGCCCTTAGGCCATCATAACACACCCCCTGTAAGACATTTGCGAAAACGATAGATGCCATTATTTTAGAGTCAAAACTTTCTGAGAGTATATTTTTTGCTTTAGCATCATCAATATATTGAATTAAATGAAAAAACATATCTTGAACTGCACCTTCTCCTGGTTTCCTACCCAGTATATTTGAATCTTCAACTTCTTTAACAACAAGACGAACTAGATCAGGCTTCATGGCATAAAGATCTAATATTTTCCCAGTATAGTTTGTTAAACATTTAGCAAAGTCTTCTTTCGTATCAGCAGGTAGCAATTCTGTAGAACAGTACTCTAAAGCTTCTTTACCAAACTCTTGTATACAAGCTTCGTAAAGTCCTTTTTTTCCTGAAAAATAATAACTTATTGCTGATATATTAACATCAGCTTGACTTGAAATTTCTCTAACAGATGTTCCTTGATAGCCTTGATTTACGAAAAGTTTTTGGGCAACTTCCACAATCTTTTCTTTTGCGTTCATATCTTTCCTTCCTTATTTACAACAACCGTTCTTTTCAAAAAATTGGATATTTTTGAGTAAACGATTATGTTTACTTCTTTGCCCAAGTGTAAACTAATTAGTTTACACGATCAAGTATATTATGATATGATTTAATAAATCCAATGATTATAAGGGGTTAACATTACAAACGTTCATTCTAAGAAATTAGACATTATTAAAGCAGGAATCGATATTTTTGTTAATGAAGGATTTGATAGGCCATCAATGGACTCAATTGCCTCTAAAGCATCTGTATCGAAGCGAACATTATATAAGCATTTTCCTAGTAAACGGGCGCTACTCGATGAGATTCTTCTCTACCTTATTGGTTTGAGTCAACAAAACATCAAGCTTGAATATGATTCTAATCTAAATCTTAAAGACCAGTGGGTAGATGTAGTCACTCAAAAAGTTTCAAGTATGCTAGAACCCCAACATATTAAACTGGGAAAAATCATTTTGTCTGAACTTTTAAAAAACGAAAGTTGTATTGGTCATGAAGAGTTTGAAAAAGTACTTCGATCAGAATCTTCGGTATTAGTTTTCATTAAACACGCCCAAGAGGATCATAAAATTTCAAAATTTCATGATAAATATCATGTTGTTGATATGCTTCAACAATTAATAAATGGAATTATCTTTTTTCCCGTACTCTTTGGAAAAAAGTCAGAAGCTTCTAGTCAGGACATAGAGTTTATAGCAAGCTGTTTATGTTCTCATTTCTCTGTTGAAACAAGTCCTAATTAATAAAAATTAAGATTCCTATTCAAATTATCGTTTGGTAATCTGCTTAAGATTTATAAAGGAATTTTTATGAGTAAATTTGACCAATATCTTCTTGAAACATCTAGGGAAGCAAGTTTAAAAAAACCTGAACATTTAATACCAACCTTAAATGAAATAACTATAAGTCTTAAAAATTTTATTGAAGCAGGTAGAGTTAGTATATGGCTTTACGAAGACAATAATAATACTATTAAATGCTTAACTTCTTGTACTGATCATCATATTCCATTTGAAAAAAATATGGTTTTGCGCAAAAAAGACTACTTACCATATTTCTTAACTCTTGAACAAGAAAGGATCATTGAAGCTTCTAATGCCCTAACTCATAAAGCAACACAATGCTTTACTGAAAGCTATCTTTCACATTATGGCATTAAGTCTATGTTTGATACCCCCATATGGAACTCCGATAAAGTTATTGGTGTGCTTTGCTTAGAATACTTCACTTCAAAAGCAGCATGGGATGAGGAAGAAAAAAACTTTATAATTTCTATTGCAGATTTACTAGGTAAGATATTTGAAAGGTTTGAAACCCTCAAACTTGTTGAAAGCCTAGAGTCTAAAGTTCTTCAAAGAACAGATGAGCTTTCAAAGGCACTAAATGACTTAAAAAAAACACAAGACTTTATGGTACAACAAGAAAAACTTGCTAGTCTAGGGACCATCGTTGCAGGTGTAGCACATGAATTAAGAAATCCATTAAACCATATTCTTGCTTCCTCTGAAATAATCTCAGAACAAATTGAAGAAGAGAATTTTGACAATGAAACAACTTTGAAATTACTTCAAATAATTCAAAGCTCAGCCCATAGGGCCAATGACATTATTAAAAATATGCTTAATCAAGCAATTGAAAATAATGAAATAGAAAAGATAAATATAAATGAATTAATCAAACAAGCTTACAATCTAGCGAGATATAATCAAAATTTATTAAACAATATTTCTCTTAAATTAAATTTTACAAATAATCCCCCCCCTATTTATATTCATATATCTAGGCAAAAAATACTTCAGGTTTTTCTCAATCTCTTAGAGAACTCTTTTTTTTCAATTGCACAAAAAGCAGAGGGCTTAGATCACTTTTTAGGAGTAATAAATGTCGAAATACAAAAAGATATTCATCAAGTTACAATTAAATTAAAAGATAATGGAACTGGAATAAAAAAAGAACAAATCAAAAAAGTTTTCGAGCCCTTTTATACAACAAAAAAAGTTGGCGATGGAACTGGCTTAGGTTTATCAATTGTATTTGATATTATTAAAGCACATCATGGCAATGTATATGTTGAGTCACAAGAGGGAGAATTTACTGAATTTATAATGACACTGCCAAAAGAACAAACGGATAATAAAAGTGAATGATCTAGAAGTTATATATGTTGATGACGAGTTTTCTAAATACAGAATATGATTTCAAATTATTAAGAACTCAATTTATCTTTAAATATAATCAGTAAACCTGACAGTATATATTTCTTTTCTTTTTAAATGGATTTACTGCTGAAAGATTAGTAACGACACCTTTGTACTCTAATGGTTTTTTTGTATATATTTCATCAAGAATGATTTCATAAAGTGTTCCATCTATGGCTTCGTACTCACACACAAGGTCACTATTTGAATTCATTTCACAAATTTCAATAATGTTTGCTTCATCAGTACTTACTGTACGCTGTCCTTCTACAACTTCAGAAATTCCAAATTTATTAAATATTTTAAAACTTTCATCAAAAATTTCATTAACAATTCCGGAAGTTTCACGAACACAAGATAACTTTAAAGAATCATCTATTTCAATACTTGCAAAACTAGAAATAGATAAAAAACTAAGAATAATTAAGCTAATAAATTTTTTCATAATAATAACCTCTTGGTGAATTATCACAGAGTATCATATGAAAAAAAATGTTGTGCTTTTATGAAATAATTACATAAAAAAAGGGAAGTATTGCTACTTCCCTCTATTATCTACAGTATCTATTCTTTTTCTTGGGCCAATATTTTTTGCTCTTCATCAGAAAAAACTCTAGAACGAGTTAAAAATCTAATCCCCTCTGGGGACTCCAGGGAGAAGCCAGCTCCCCTACCTGGAACAGCATCTATTATTAGCTGAGTATGGGCCCAATGCTTATATTGAGCTTTGCCAATATAAACCTTAACCCCTTGAATCTCACCTAAGAATACGTCACTATCACCTATTCTAAACTCTCCTTGCATATAACACATTGGTGCACTCCCATCACAACAACCGCCTGATTGGTGAATAAGAAGTGGACCGTGCTTTGCTTGAAGTTTTTGTAACCATTCTTTGGCCAGTTCTGTAGCTGTAACCTTTAATACTTCAGTCATCGATTAAAAGAATCCCATAGGATTTTCATCGTAACTTACTAGTAAATTTTTTGTTTGCTGATAGTGATCAAGCATCATTTTATGATTTTCACGTCCGATACCAGATTGCTTATATCCTCCAAATGCTGCATGGGCTGGATATAAATGATAACAATTTGTCCAAACACGGCCAGCTTCAATTCCACGCCCCATTTTAAAAGCAATTTTGTTATCCCTTGACCAAACTCCAGCACCAAGTCCATATAGAGTGTCATTGGCAATTGATAAGGCATCATCAAAATCTTTGAATTTAGTCACAGAAACGACAGGACCAAAAATTTCTTCTTGAAAAACTCTCATTTTGTTATGACCTTCAATAATCGTAGGTTCAATATAATAACCACCAGCAAGTTCTCCACTCATTTCAGCAGGTCTTCCACCAGTTAAAATTTTAGCACCTTCACCTTTGGCTATATCAATATAAGAAAGAATTTTTTCTTTTTGATCATTTGAGGCTTGAGCACCAATCATAGTGTCTGTATCTAATGGGTTTCCTTGAACAATTTTTTGAACTCTTGCTACAGCTTGAGGTAAAAATTTATCATACATGCTTTCTTGAATAAGAGCTCTAGAAGGACAAGTACATACTTCACCTTGATTTAAAGCAAACATTGAAAAACCTTCTAATGTTTTTTGAAAAAATGCATCATCTTTTGCCATAATATCATCGAAGAATACATTTGGTGATTTCCCACCAAGTTCAAGAGTTACTGGGATAAGATTTTCAGATGCATATTGCATTATAAGACGTCCAGTAGTTGTCTCACCAGTAAAAGCAACTTTTGAAATTCTTGGGTTCGTCGCTAGAGGCTTACCTGCTTCAATTCCAAAACCATTAACAACATTTAAAATACCTTGCGGAAGGATATCTTGAATAAGTTCCATTAATACGAGAATAGATGCTGGAGTTTGCTCTGCTGGCTTTAAAACAATACAGTTACCTGCTGCTAGCGCTGGTGCTATTTTCCAAGCGGCCATAAGGATTGGAAAGTTCCATGGAATAATTTGTCCAACGACACCTAGTGGCTCATGGAAATGATAAGCATAAGTATTGGCATCAATTGGAGCAATTGTTCCTTCTTGAGATCTAATACAACCAGCAAAATATCTAAAATGATCAATTGCCAAAGGAATATCAGCAGCTAGAGTTTCTCTAACTGGCTTACCATTGTCCCACGTCTCAGCGACTGCAAGTGTTTCTAGATTTGCTTCCATGCGATCTGCAATTTTATTTAAAACGGTAGCTCTTTCCATTGGAGAAGCTGCCCCCCAAGAAGCTTTAGCATTATGAGCTGCATCTAAAGCTAACTCAATATCTTCAGCTGTTGACCGAGCTATTTCACAAAATGGTTTACCATTTACTGGACTTACATTTTCAAAATATTGACCTTTTTTAGGTGCAATCCACTCACCATTGATAAAATTTTCGTACTTTGATTTAAACGTAACTTTTGAGTCTGATTGACCCGGATTTGCATAAATCATCTTTATCTCCTTATAAAAATTGATATGAACTATCTCGAGATTAGAGCACTTTTCCAAACTCTGGTCAAAGCTAGCATGGTATGAATTTATGAATTCAAACAAATTCACTGTTTTTTTAATGATATTATCTTGATCGTTTAAGTATGTTTTTAACATATGTTTAAATCGTTTAGCCTTTAACAAATGTAAATAAGATATACTTATCAAGATAAAATCCAAATTTTTACTGAACATGATATAGAAAAAATAAGTATTATGAAAAAGTCTATTTTCTTTTTACTCTATTTCTCTGAAGGTGCACCCATTGGTTTTATTTGGTGGGCGTTGCCTGCAATTCTATCGAAACAAAATTTTGATATGACTACAATTGCAACAATTTCATCACTTGCTGCTCTACCTTGGACTTTTAAATTTCTCTTAGCACCTATCATCGATCTCATTTCGATTAATTATATTAGTTTAAAAAAACAATTACTATTCTATCAAGTCATTATGGGTGTTGTACTTTTCTTTGTACCTGATGCCATACAATCAAATGCCCCTAGTTATATAATAATTACCTTGCTTACACATGGAATATTTGCTGCCTCTCAAGATATATGCATTGACTCCCTTGCAATTAAAACAATTCCTGAAGATGAACTTGGGAAAACAAATGGAATAATGCAAGCTGGAATGCTTGTGGGGCGTTCTATTCTCGGAGGAGCAGGAGTCTATATCGCAAATCAATATGGAGTAAATTTTCTCACTTATTTTTTAGTAAGTTCAATTTGGATTTCACTTATTTTTCTACAAAAAACGAAGTTTCAAGTTAATGACCAATTAAGTACTATTAGCATACAAACGTATTTCAAAAATTTTTTAACACTTATTTCTCACAAAAAATTTTGGATTTTAATTCTCATTACCTATTTCTCGGGCTTTTCATTTAATGGTATTACAACGATTGCAAGTGCTGTTCTTGAACAAAAGGGAGTGAGTTCTCTGTGGCATGGAATAACCTATAGTATATTTATCCCTTTTAGTATGTCATTAGGCGCACTCTACGCAGGGAAATTATCGGACACCATTGGAGCACATAAAATACTTATATATAATTTATTTATCTGTATCATAACTTCAGTTATCACTGCAAGCGTTATGGATTATTCATCAACACCATCTCTACTCATTTTAACGTATACTCTTTTTTATATTTTTATTGGATCGACAACTGCAAGTCTTTATAGTTTTCTTATGCAACATACAAATAAGAAATTTGCAGCTCTTGAGTTTTCAATTTTCATGGCCGCTACAAATTTAAGTGAAACTAGTTCGAGTTATTCCATTGGACAATTTTTCAAATATTTTAATTACACTTATGCCACATTGCTAATTGCCTTAA
>CAYFHZ010000004.1:0-23791 GCA_964342535.1 uncultured Bacteriovoracaceae bacterium
AGTAATAGTTAAAATCTTGAATCCCGATCCGTTGCAGTGATAAATCTAAGTCATAGTCACTATTATTTAAGTCGTAAAAAAACTCTCCTCCTATTTTACCTTTTGATCTCGACATAAGCATATTAGGCATTTTAAGAATTTTGTTTTTTAAATTATATTCTGATGAAAATTCCTCTAAGCTCTCATCATACAAAAATATTGTATTCGCATGAACATAACCCCTAACTTGAACCCCATCCAAAGTAGGTTTACCACTTATTGCTCCTTCTAAGTCAAATAACCCTATTACTTCGTTTCCTTCGAGAGGCGAATCTTCAAATAGAGGTCCAAAAATTTCTTTTGATTGAGTAAGGTCAAGATTTTTTACAATATATTGCGCATCAATAGTTGATTCTAGATAATTTAACTCTCCTGAACTTTTTATTATTGCTTTACCAGATGCTCCATTTAAATTTTTTATTCTCATTAATCCTTCATCAATATTAATATTTAAATTGGCTTGAAGTTTATCCAATGTATACCCGCGAAAATTAAATCGTTTAATATCGGTATTTATATCTAGTAATAATTGAGAATCAACTCTATTTAAATCTATCTCTAATAGACCTTGTGCTTTTACTTTATAACCAAGAATATGCTCAAATAATTGGTAATCAATATATGTATCTGGAATTTTAATTTTCAAATCATCTTTAGTTATCTTCCCTAAAATTTCAATCTGTGTTTCATTTTGAAAAGTCTTAAACTCTAATCTAACATCACTATTGAGATAAACGATCTTAGCACTTTTGATATTTAATTCCTTGATGTGGAAAACTTCCATTTCTTTAGAAGGAGCTACTTTCAAATCATTTAAAATTATCAGATCGCTATTCTCTAGTTGAAAGCCTTTATGATACAAGTTAAATTTTAATTTACCATTAACTCGTCCTTTTAAAAAGCTCATTGAAGGACCAAGATATGTTAGTAATTTAGTAAAATCTCCATTTTTAACATCTGCGAGAACTTCATCTTCTACATATTTTTGTGTTTTGAAATTGAAAAATTCAAATTTCTTCAAAAGATTTATTCGTGTGTCCTTGGCCTGGTATTTCAAATTATTAAATATTATTTGATTTGTATTTATAGTTAAATCAGCTTCTACTTTATCTCCATTAATGAAATCCGTTTCAAAATCTTCAATCTTCACTTTTGTCTTAGCTTCAAATTCTGTGCCCTCTCCCGTAAAACTTACTTCAGCATGTGTCCTACCTTTCGTAAGTCTTCCTATATACTCAAAATCCACCCACTCATGTATATACGAAAGAGGTAAATCTGACATAGCGCTTAAATCATATTTTATATTTTTTGATACATAATTTTCAATATTACCAGTTATTTCTGCACGCATAACTCCCGATTGTAACAGCAGCTTATCTAGGATAATATTATTTCGTGTTATATTTGCATTTATTTCAATAGCATCTATTTTTTTCTGTAGATTATTTTGTTTAATTACATTTATATTTCTAACATCTGCACTTAATGCAATTGATTTTTTCAAGTTCTTTGCGTTCAATTTTCTTAGTTCAATATACTTATCATTAAAATAAAACATAATATCTGCAGCACTAACGATATTAACTGGTATACTTTCAAGCTTGTCCAAAATATCTAGATTTACACTTGTATCTTTTACTTCTGATTTGCTTTCTTTTGAATCTTGCCTATTAGTCTTAATTTCAAGCTTTACAAAACTATCCCTTAATGCAATCTCATTTACTCTGAAGTCTGTTTCTAGTACATTTACAGGATTGAAATAAATGCCTACTTCACTTGAATATACTTCAAACGAAACGTCATTTTCATCCCCCTTCACATTGAGATTTCTAACTTCAGCCCCCGGCGGAAATAAGCTAAATTTCAAATTGCTAAATTCTACTTTAGCATTAATTTTTTGTTCAATATAAATGGTAGCGATTCTTGAAACATTTTGGGCTACCCATTCACTTTGCAGTATTTCCCAACTCACAACAAAGAGTAATGCAATTATAAAAAGAAATAATATGAGTATCTTATTAATCTTTTTCACTTATTTATAATCTACCTTATTTATCAAGCCAGGTTCTAATGTTTTTGCTTTTTCATAGCTTTTCAAAGCTCTCTCATAATCTCCTAAAGCATAAAATGCCTTGGCCTTTAGGAGCTCAAATCCGTACACCTCATCAGCTAATTTTAATTTTTCATCAATGGTAACATTTATTAAGTCGATCGCTTCACTATACTTATTCATATAATATAGAATTACAGCTTTAAGATAGTAATAATTTGATGTTTTATTTTCAAGATTCTCTAACAGCATTAAGGCAACAGTATAATACTCACTTGCTATCATGCTTGTTACCATTTCTTCTGAATTATTCTGAAAATTATGATTTAACAAATTTTTTTCATCTGTTTTTAATTTATATTTAGCAGGAATAATGAACTTTATCTGTTCCCCTAACTTAATATTTTCGTAATTAGTATTGTCACTTAGAATTACTTTCTCATGATCTGGATCTTGTCTTCTAATTGCTATTTTCTTTTTCGATGATAAGAAAAACTTGAAGTTCTTCAAAAGTTGATAATTATCTCTATCAGTGATGGTTACCTTGTCTTTCAAATAGAGTTCAAGCATTTCACTAGCACTATGAGAAGGACATATTTCATGAACAATTAATAAATCGATTATGTCCTGACTTAAGAAAACAAAATCAATTAGCTGTATTGCACTACATATATCTACTTTATAAACATTTAAGATACATTTAAAAAATATCTTATACTGATAAACTCGAACATCATCTTCCCCAAATTGTTCTAGTAGTAGATACATTTGTTGCAGAGTTTTAATAGAAAATTTCTCTTGTAGTATTTTAGTTCTTACAGCTTCATAAATTCTTGAAATCGATTCAACGTCTTTCTCTTCTACAGCAACAAGTAACTCAATAATATAAATAGCATCGTTATTTGAAACTTTCTTTCTATATGCTTCATAAACCTTATGAAATAGACCATAGTTTTTGTTAGTAATAAGTTCTTCAATTACTTTATAAAAAAAATTTAAAAATTCTTTTCTCTTGCCAATCAGATTTGTTACGGCCAAGAAAAAGTCCGTTTCAACCTTACCAATATAGGGAAGTTTATCTATTCGTTTCTTTAGATAAAAGTATGACCACTCTAACTCACCTATTTCTATCATGGAGTTTAGTAGTAAGTAGGATTCTCTGACTCTTTGATAATCATCAAGATTTTTATCAAATAACAATGTTAGTTCATCAATTTTTTTTTGATTTTTAAATTTTAAAATTTCTTTAAGCTCATGAACTAATAAATCTTGATCTAGCAGATCCAAGCTATTTTGCACTTTTTCAAACAATTTTTTTTCCTATCAATAAGTATCTAACTTATTAATATTTTAGCATTTTTCGGCTAAAAAATTCGTATTGTAAGAATTTGCCCTAAAGTCTTTGTGGTTCAGTATCTTTTTATGAAGATCTATATTCGTTTTGATTCCACCTACAACTGTTTCATCAAGTGCACGCAGTGCCCGACCAATACACTCTGTTCTAGAATCAGCATAAATGATAACTTTACTAATCATAGAATCATAATGTGGAGGGATCATATATCCTGTATATATAAAGTCATCTACCCTTACCCCCATTCCTCCAGGTCTGTGATAATGAGTAATCAAACCAGGTGAAGGCATCGATGTGGTGGGATCTTCAGCATTAATACGGCATTCAATAACATGTCCTTTAAATGTAATATCTTCCTGTTTCATTGGCAGCTTATGGCCCATTGAAACAAGAATTTGATTACTAATTAAGTCAATTCCACATCTTTGCTCAGTAACAGGGTGTTCCACTTGAATACGAGTATTCATTTCCATGAAGTAAAACTTCTGACTATCAAGGTCATATAAATATTCTACTGTTCCAACAGAGTTATATCCAACCTTCTTAGCTAGTCTTATACTCGCGTCACACATTGCTTGACGTGTTTCATTTGAAATTACTGGACTTGGTGATTCTTCAATAATTTTTTGAAATCTTCTTTGAATAGTACAGTCTCTTTCCCCTAAGTGAACAACATTGCCATGGTTATCCGCGAGGATTTGGATCTCAACATGTCGTGGATTTGATACAAATTTTTCAATAAATAAAGTATCATCACCAAAAGCCAGTTTAGATTCTTGCTTTAAAATACTAATTGTATCAAGTAAGTCTTCTTCTTGTTCAATTTTCCTCATTCCTCTTCCACCGCCACCAGCAGAAGCTTTAATAAGAACAGGATATGTCATTTCACTTGCTTGCTTTAAGATTTCTTCATCAGAAAGTCTGTTTACATAAATAGGCTCAAGAGTTGGAACATCAGCACTTTTTGCTATTTCCTTTGACTCAATTTTATCGCCCATTTTTTGTAGGCAATCTATATTGGGGCCAATAAAAGTTATTCCACATTGTTCACACATTTTAGCAAATTCATCATTTTCCGATAAAAAGCCGTAACCTGGGTGTATTGCGTCTGCACCAGTTATCTCTGCTGCAGATAAAATAGCATGTATATTTAAATAACTGTTTATTGATTTAGCTGGCCCAATGCAAACGGATTCATCAGCAAGTTTAACGTGTAAAGAATTTGAGTCTGCCGTAGAATACACAGAAACAGTATCAATTCCTAGTTCTTTACAGCTTCTTAAAACACGTACTGCTATTTCACCTCTGTTTGCAATGAGTACTTTTTTAATTGTCTTCACTTTTTACACTCTAACTTTTAAAATAGTCTGACCGTATTCAACTAAGCTTTCATTTTCCACACAAATTTCAACGACTTCACCAGACACATCACTTTCAATTTCATTCATAATTTTCATAGCTTCTAAAATACAAAGTGTTTGTCCCTTTGAAATTTTATCACCCACTTTAACGTAATTTGGTTTACCTGGGGCTGAGGATGAATAGAATGTTCCAACAAATGGTGATGTTATTGCATGTAATCCATCATCGGAATTCGCCACAGTATCAACAGTACTATTTACGGTAATTGGTGCAGATGGTGTTTGAATATGAGTAACCGGAGTAACAGATCCTGCAGTTGCAAACTGAACCGCAATTTTTAAATCTTTTTCTTCATATTTTAACTCGGCAACCCCTTCAGTTTTTGCCAATTCAATAAATTGCTTAATATTATCTAAATTCATCATTAAACCTTAGCCCTTTCAACGTACTCTCCAGAACGAGTATCTATTTTTAATAGCTCACCTTCATTGATAAATAATGGAACTGTAACTTGTAAACCTGTTTCCATAATAGCTTTCTTCCCACCGGTTCCTCCAGCAGTATCCCCTTTTAAACCGGGGTCAGTTTCTGTTACAACCAGATTTACAAAGTTTGGAAGCTCAATTGAAATAGGCCTTTCGTTGAAATATAAAATTTGAACTTTAATTCCATCTTGTAAATAAAACTTAGCATCTCCAACATTTTCGTGAGATAGATGTACAGATTCAAAAGTAGTCGTGTCCATGAAATTGTAACCATCCATATCGCCGTAAGTATATTCCATCTCTCTATCTTCCATATCAGGCTTATCAACTGTATCCACTCCAGCCTTAAAAGTTCTCTCTAAAACTTGTCCCGTTTCTAGGTTCTTTATTTTAGCTTTAACAAAAGCAGAACCTTTACCAGGGTTGACGTGAGCAAAATTCACCACGATAAATGGCTTTCCTTCAATGGCAATTTTTAAGCCATTTCTAAAGTCAGTAGTTTGATATTTCACTATTTTTCCTTTGTTATCTCTTTAAAAGAGCATTCACTGCAAATAAATATGCATCTTTTCCAAGCCCACTCATTATTATACTTGAGGCCTTTGCAGTCAACATCTCATGTCTAAAAGCTTCACGATTGTAAACATTTGTTAAATGAACTTCTACGATAGGTATTGAGAGAATTTTTAATGCATCAAGAATGGCCACTGATGTATGGGAGTATGCAGCAGGATTTATTATAAGTGCATCAAGATCTGAATTCACAGCTTCATGTATTTTCTTAATTATTTCAGCTTCAGAATTTGATTGCCACCAAGTTAAAGATACCTTTGATTGAGTCAATTCAGTTTCTGTATACTTTTGGATATCATTTAGCGTTAAGCTGCCATATATACTAGTTTCTCTTGTGCCTAGCATATTTAAATTTGGTCCATTAATAACAAGTATATTCATATCGTAGATAGTTTATTTTTTGATATATTAGTAAGTGTTTTCTGGTATAACACAAATTTTTTCTTTAGCCTACCTAGTTTATCTTTTGCTTGCGTTTTTTTATTTTCTATTGGACTAATTTCCAATTCCGCCTGCTCTTCTTGAGCTCCAAATTCTAATTCATCTTCCGCCTGTTCTTCTTGAGCTCCAAATTGTAATTTATCACTAGTTACACCAAGTGTTTCTTGCGCAAGAAGTACAGTAACTTCATCTAATTTTTGCTGAGTAACAAGATCATTAGGATGCAGTTCTAGTATACTTTCTAAAATATTTGCAGCTTTACCTAGGTGCCCTTGCTTAATGTATAAATCAACTAATGTATGAGTTATTATAGGTTTTGCTTGTGATTCCTCTTCATTTTCTTCTAAAGGTAAAATGACATCTGAGGATTCATTATCATAGTCTTCATGAAAATAATCATCATCTAATTTATGATGATTTATTTTAATATGTTCATCAGAAACTTCTTTTTTAAAACTCTCAAGAGGATTTTCACTTTTCTCCATTACCCAATCTTGAAAATCTACTTGAGAATTATCTGTTTGTTTTTCAATTGACTTTGAGGCATTAAAATCAACTTGAACCCACTCATCTTCATCAAAAGATGAATCCAAGTTTTTTGTTTCTACGCTATCATCGATATCCTGAATAAGGAGATCATCTTCTAATAACTTCACTTGTTCCGCGACATATTCATCTTTGGGATTTATAAGCAGTAAATATTTAAATGTTTCTAAAGCTTCCTCAAGATAGCCCAAATTTATGCATATCTTCGCAAAAAGCTTTTGGAGTGTAATATTTTCTAAATTTTGTGAAACAAAAGGCCTGATTGTATTGTATGCCATTTCATAATTTTGAATATCGTAATAGCAATGGGAAAGAACGATATATCCCAGCGTATAACCGGGGTGATTTTTTATTCCTTTTTGAAGAATTTTAAAAGCATCATCCAACATACCGAGCTTTCGGTAAGTTTCAGCTAAAGGAGCAAAAACTCTCGAGCGAGGTTTTTTCTCATACATTTGCTGATATTTAGTTAGCAATGTCGACTGACTTCTTCCCTTTTTCAAACTAAATACCCAATTGGTCGTCTAATTCTCTATTTACTAGTCCTGCTTCTTCCTGGTTTATAATTCTTGGAGTAATAAACACAATTAATTCTTTTCGAGATTTAGAAGGATTATATGCTGACTTAAATAGCCATCCAATAAGAGGTAAATCTTTCAGAAAGGGAACACCTTGCTCAAGTTCAGTATCTTCCGTTTGATATAACCCACCGATGACAACTGTTGAACCATTATTAACAAGTACATTTGTATTAATATTTCTACTCGTGGTTGTTGGAAGTTCTGTTGTAGAATCTGGAACAGAGTATCCACTTTTTGTTACTGAAACTTGTAAACTTATTGCCCCTTCGTTTGTCACTTTTGGGGTAACATTTAACGTTACATCAACTGGAATGTTTTCTAATGATGGAACACTATTTCCATTAGCATCAACAGTTCCGGTATTCACGACAAACCTTCTCATCGTCTGACTTGTTAAAGTTGCACCTTGATTATTAGCAGTAATAACTTTTGGAGATGAAATAACTTTACCTTTAGACTCTGTTTCCATCAGCTCTAAATTAAAAGCTAAGTTTGTCAATCTTCCAACGGCCATTGATGCACTCAAAAGAGAACTATCTCCTGTAGCATTTGAGCCCGTTGTACTTAAATCAAATGTCCCAGAATTTCCAGTATCTGATAATGTAGAACCTGAGGTAAAGGGATCATAAGTTGCCTGTAAACCATTAGTAAAACCTGCTCTTAAACTATAACTTTCTTCAGCTTCAACAATTTTTGCTTCTATTAAAATTTGAGGGGTTTGCGTATCAAGAGTCTCAACAATTTTTTTCATACGCTCAATAACTTCTACCGTATCTTTTACAATAAGCTGTTGGGTTCTAGCATCAGCTTGAATTGATCCTCTTTTTTCCGATTTATAACCTTCAAGAATTTTTTGTAAATCACCTAGTGCCGCATAACTTACTGGAAAAATTTTTGTGACAAGTGGTTCTAGAGCTTTATTTTTACTGAGGGCATCTATCTCTTTTTGTCTCTCATCCATGGCCTTCGCTGAGGTTTTAATTGATAAAATATTTCCATACTTAAACGCAACTAAGTCTCCTAGACTCATAATTGTATCTAAAACTTGATCCCACGGCAGATTAGTCAGACTGAGTGTTATTGGAGGTAAAGTATTAATATCATTTTCTATAATAATATTAAAACCAGAAGTATCACCTATCATTTTCAATACTTCACTGTAGGGTATGTTGTTAACATTAAGACTAATTTTTCGTCCAACATATCTTTTAACTCCAGATTGAGTTAAATTTTCTAATATATCTTGAACACTATTAGATTTAGGAACATTAACTTTTTTTCCTTCTACAACCGACTTAGTCGTTAAATCTTCATTTTGTGCTTCTTTAAGTTTTGTTCTTGTAAAAACTCCAAATCGATTCTCAATATTGAGAATAATTCTGCTTCCTTTAGTTTCTAAGTATGATCTGACATTGTCTCTTAATTGAATTGCAAACCTTAGATCATTCTTAGATCCTGGTTTTTTGTACGGAGAAATATAAACGGTACTACCAGAAAACTCTGAAGTATCAATCCCTCGCATAAATTTTTTCTCAGCGTTGACATTTTGAAGATCAAGAATGATTTGTTTATCATCTTTTATGTGGTTTTTCTCAGCAACAACTTTATTATCAAAATCAATAATAAGTTTACTTACTTCACCCTCTTGAATGAAATTGACTGATTTCACTTTGGACGTATCATTTGCATGAACAGCAAATGATAAAATAATAAAAATCAAAATCCTTTTATTCATATAACCTCTTCCTTAAAGTTATAACAATATTACTATTTTATGCTATCAAGCTTATTTCGAAATAGGAATAACTGTTTCTATAAATTCATTTTCACCATATACATTAGTAATCTTCTCAACTAGTATTACCCCTCCAGGTAAAATTGCTTTAATCTCTGGCCCTTTAGTGCCCATCACTTCGCCTTCTTTTAGGGTATATACTTGACTACCTTCTTGATTTGCAGATTTTATAAGTACACGTCTTTCTTTACCAATGAGAACCCCAACTACATTTATATTTTCAACATTAAATTCAGTTTTCAACTTTGGTATATTATTCATTTTACCATTATATCTTGATGTTCGTGCACGACTTTTTTCTGATTTAAATTTAGGAGCTTGAAAAGGATCTCTAAGATCAAATGGTTTTTTTATAGACGTTTCACCTTTGAAAATATCTTCAAGTCTTCCAAAAGAAGGCTGTCCATAAAATAATAATATTAACAATACTAAACTCTTCAATTTATATCTCTTACATCAAATTTACTATTAGACCTAAATGCTTCAAGGGTGGTTGACAAATCAAGGATTTGAAACCGACTTCTCTTATCACCTTTATCTGATTTTTTCATTCTAAGATATTTTACATTCAAGATTCTTCCATTTTCAGATAGTTTTTCCAATTTTTCATAGAATATTAAAAATTGAAGATATGTTCCTTTTACATCAAAATTGTAATCTTTTGCAAAATAAAATCCCTTTTCCAATTCTTTTCCTGGTGAAAAATTTAGATCAAACATTTTTAATTTCGTAGAAAATTTTTCTAAAACCGTACTAATTTCAGTATCATTTATTGTTGGGGGTAATTGCCTCGTTAGCTCCTCTAATTTTCCCACAACTTCTTGAACTCTTTGTTCTGATGCAACTAAATCTTTTTGATACTGCTCTACTTGTCTTAGCTCTTTTTTTACTCTTTGAACCTTAGCTTTCCCTGCTTCAAGAGTTTGTTTTAATCCTACAAGTTTTCCATCTTGTTGCTCATAATACTCATATCCTCCATACAGAGCATATATAATGATAAATAGATGTATATTTTTTGTTATAATATCCATTTTTATTTTTGTCTCATGATTAAAGCTTCAAGTTTGAATGGTTCCACTCTGATACCGTTAATTGTATCATCAACACCTTCTGGCCTTGTATAGTTAATATTACCATCAAAAAAGATTGAACTTTTTAAGTTTTCAATAAAGTCACCAAGTTTTTTAAAACTTTGGGATTGACCCGTCATACTTAATCTTTGGCCATCTATTTCTAATTCACTTATCCAAACATTATCAGGTGTGTTTTCCGCGATATACTTTAAAACCAAAAAAGGATTACTTCTTCTTCCAACAATTTCTTTAACAATATTAATTTTCGATTTTAAGTTTTTCTCCTGTATATCAAATTCTTTAACTTTTTTCTTAATAGCGTCATACTTAGATAATTCAGAACTTAGTTGCCTAAATGATTTTGTGTTCGCCTGAATAGTATCATTTGAAACTTTAATTTGATCTTCATATAAGAAATCCACCACAACTTCATATGTATATACTAGCCCAATCGCAATAATAAGCATTTTTATATTAAGAAGAGATAAATCAATTCCAGCGACTTTAGTGACATTTTCTTTTTTAGCCCCGGGGGATAGGTTAATTTCAATCATGAATTACACCTTCCTCATTGCTAGCCCTAAAGCAACGATACCTGTTGTCGCAATCTCTTCAATTTCATCTGGATCAACTTTCATTTTTATATCTATGACATCAAAGGGATTTAAAAATTCAATTTCTAAATCAATCAACTCCTGAAGAGACTCCGTTATTCCTGGTAACCTGGCACTCCCTCCAGTAATAAAACAGTGACTCACTTGATCACTTGAACCTGCGGCAATATAAAAATTTAATATTTTTCTTAATTCAGACATGAGTTTATCTAAATGTGCTTCTAAAATCTCTAAAATTTCCTCAGGTATGTTTCCATTATCATCACCATTTATTTTAAGATCTTCTGCCTCTTCATAACTCACTCCCATTGTTCTTTGAATTTCTTCTGTAAGTAATACTCCTCCAATGGGAATATCTTTTGTAAGAACAGGAGCTCCATAACTATAAACAATCACAGATGTATATTGAGCACCAAAATCAATAATAATTGCTCCTTCTTGTGAAACAGCATTAAGGCGAGAGCCCATTACGAGCTCAAAAATATTTGAAATAGCAAAGCAGTTTAAGTCCACTATTTTGGTAGTAAGCCCTGCTTCTTTAACATAATCGATATAAGATTGAACAACATCTATTTTTGCTGCACCAACAATTGAATCAATAACATCATCACCATCAATTTTTCCAATGATAGTAAAACTTATCTCAGCATCATCGGCATCAAAGGGAATGTATTGTTCTGATTCCCACATAATATTATCTTCAATTTCATCTTTAGAACCGTCAGGAACCTGAATTCTTTTGGTAATCGTATTTGGACCAGAAAGACCGATTGCTGCAATTTTCTTTTGAATTTTTTGTGATTTAACAATACTTGCAATAGCATCGATGATTTCATCTGGCTTTTGGATTTCATCTTCAATAATAGCAGCTTCACTTAATGGAATGTTTCCATATTTTTCTAATTTATAACTTCCCTTCTTTACTTCAGACAAAACGGCAATTTTGACAGCACTTAAGCCAATATCAATACCAATCAATTGCCCTTTTTCAAAAAGCACTTTGAAGTCATTAATTTTATTCATGAGATCTGACAAATATTTCTTCCTTGAAAATCCTCAATAGTTTATTATAACGCATTATTTTTCGCAAATTCAAGGTTTTAGTTTAGAATTCAAAATCTTAGGAAATTTACCAGATTAAAAAAGTCAGCAAAATATATTTGAAGAGTTGCAGTTAGGATAATAAATGGTCCAAAAGCAAAGGGGACATCTTTATCTTGCTTCTTGTAAAAAATCATTAGCCCCCCTACGATTGCTCCAAGGAAACAGCTAAAAAAGATATTATTCATTATTCCTACGGGGCCTAATAGAACACCAAGAATTCCAAAAAGCTTAATGTCGCCTCCACCAAGTCCTATGACACCTTTGAGTTTATAAAATAAATAGGTAATAAGATAAGGTCCCCAAAAACCAATAAGCCCACCTACCAGCCAATAATAAAGCTGATATTTGTGAAAGGCATAAGGTAGAACAATAAATAAAAGGGCAATATTCAATTTATCAGGTAATAGTTGATGTTTTAAATCAATCAAAAATTGTGCTATAAATATCACGGCAATAAAAAAGAATACTAAAAAATAGTAAATTTGAAGTGATCCAATTCTTTGTGGAAATAATAAAAAAGCAATTACTCCACATATAAGTTCTACGATTGGATATTGAATAGATATTTTAGCTTTACATTCAAGACATTTACCTCTTAAAAAAATATAACTAATAACAGGAATATTTTCATACCATAGAATCTTATGACCACACTTTGGACATTTTGAGCGAGGAGTAACAACACTTTCGCCTAGAGGTACCCTTGCAATTACAACATTGATAAAACTTCCTATAAGTAGTCCAAAAATCGTAAAAAAGAATAATAACGTATTTTCTATCATTCCAAGTCTTTTCTTTTAAAAACTAATATTGAAGCCATAAGAAGAAATACACTATACACTATCCCGTAACTAAATGTTGATAAAAGGTATTGAGTACTTAGTGATTGCTCATAAAGTACAAATTGTTTAATATTAAATCTCCCAAAGCTTGGCAGTATAAAATGATAATAATCTGCGACCATGGCTATCATTTCATTATGCTTATACATACTTGTTAGCTTTACAGCTTCACTCATATGCCCAAGCACATAGAGACAGATACTTATAAGAACTGCCAAAACCTGACTTGAAAAAAGAGATAATGTGGATACCAGAAGTAAAACCACGGTAGACTCTAAAAGAATAAACAGAATACTCCATAATATTAATGAATTGTATGCTCCACCAATAAGAAAATAAATCGCTAGCGTTAGAATAGATAAAAAGAAAACATTTACTATATTTATGGACATTAGCCCCAAGTTCTTTCCTATAATGAATGAAAGCCTTGAGACCGGTCGAGAGACAATCATATAGACTGTTCGATTCTGAATTTCATTAGAAAGTATACCTGATCCAATAAAAAGAGAAATACCTACAGAGCTTAGATTTAGCATCCCTAAACCAAAGTCTAGAGCTACCCGTTCAGTTGTCTCATAGGTAAACTCATAAGCTATATATGTTATAATTAGTAAGCTTAAGCCCAGTATTGGCGAAACCATAAGTATTTTTCCACTTACAATTTCTTTAAACGTATATTTAGCGATGATAATTGATTTCTTTATTTTCTTATTCATCTAACATTGTAAAAGATTTCTTCAAGTGTCGGTCTCTCGGACTCTACTGATATAATCTTTCCCCCAGAATTTATAATCTTAAGAATTTGTTCATTTATCTCTTCTGATTTAATGTCTATGATCTTACTCCCACCTTGTTCATACCTCAGCCTACTCATTAAATTTAAGTTTTCATTTATAATTTTCTCAACATCTCCTTCATAAATGAGCTTGCCATTTTTAATAAAAATGACTCGTTTTGAAATTTCCTCAACGTCAGAAATAATATGTGAACTAAAAAAGACTGTAACACCCTCATTATTTATCTCTTGAATAATATCTTTAAGATCTTTTCGCCCAATAGGATCTAACCCTGAGAGTGGCTCATCAAGTATAACTAATCTTGGATTATGTAATACTGTTATCAGAAATCCAATTCGTTGTAACATTCCTTTAGAATATTTTTTTATATGTCTATCTAAAGCATGATCTATTTTGAATTTAGGAGCCCAGTATTCAATTTGTTTTAGAATTTCTTTATGTGATAAATCTGTTAATTGCCCCATATAATGACAAAAATCTCGTCCCGTTAGATGGGGATAAAAATAAGGACGTTCTGGGAGATAGCCTATATTCTTAAAAATTTCTTCCTTTGATTGCCCAAGTTCTTTACCGTAAATAACTTTACCTTCACTTGGAGAAATAAAGTCCATCGCAATTTTTAAAGAAGTTGTTTTACCGGCTCCATTGGCCCCAAGAAAACCAATGATTTCTCCTGACTTTACTTCAAAGCTAAGACCATCAAGAGCTGTAAAATTCTTTTTTAAAATATCAGTATCAAAAATTTTTGTAATTCCATCAAATTTTAGCATATGATAATGATAATGATTTTTCGTAGACTGACAATGATATTACCTTACCTCACAGCCTTACTCATTTTAGTACTCGCTGGTGTTATTGCTGACCTGTCAAAAAAACCACTTATTAATATATCTAAACAAGATAGCTCAATTACCCTAAATGAGGACTTTACATTACTATTTTCTGTAGGCCAAAGACGAGTTTTAGCTGATTATTTATGGATTACAACCTTGCTAGAGTCAGATCATGATCATTATGAAGGCAATGACCTTAATTCGTGGATGTATAAACGCTTCAATTCGATAACAACTTTTGATGAAAAATTCTATGAAGCTTATCTATTCGGGGGTAAATATTTAAACATTATTAAAGATGATTTAGCCGGTGCCGACAGAATTTTCACTAAATCAGAAACTCATTTTAAATTTGATTACGATTTAAACTTCAATGCTGGCTTTCTTTATGCTTTTGAACTTAACAATCCCAAAAAAGCAATCATAAGATATGAAAGAATTCTTGATGCCCCCCATAGTCCTAAATTCCTTAAAAGTTTGGTTTCAAAACTAAAGTTCAAAAATAGTAATAATATTAATGAGGCATACCTCAGCTTACTACAAATTTACGAAAAAGAGGATAAGTCTACAGCTTTTGCAAAAAAATTAGAATCTGATCTTTACGGATTAAAAGCAACAATTGATCTGAACTGTCTTAATAATAACCTTAGCAAATGCTCTAAGACTGACTTTAGTGGTAATCCTTATATATATATTCAAGAAAGTCATACTTACAAAGCAAAGCAAAAATATGAAAATTATAAGATCTATAAATAACAAATCAATATATTACTCAATTATCTTAACAATATTGGTAATTTACTCTCCATTTTTCTTTAGAGATTTATTTATGATTGATGATTCTATTATCATTGATCCTCTTAAGAAAATTAGCACTTTGGATGATTATGTTTTAGCTTTAAAAAAAGGTTTAATAATTGATTTTCAACCAATAAGGGATGCTAGTCACATATTTGATATATATATTGATAAGTTGTTTCATTTTAACTATATGGGACTTATTTCGAATATCGTTATATTAATATTAACTTCTCTATATCTCTTTAAAATATTAAATCAACAAAATAAAAATACTGTTTCTAATCATTTCTACTTATTATTTTTTTTAGTACACCCTGCAATTTTTTTCATTTACATAGAACCTACAAGTAGAAAACATATACTCTCATTTCTATTTATTTTAATCACTTATTACTATTATTTAACGGACTTTAAGACATTAGGTAAAAAATCAAAGATGATTCTTTTTTTTATACTTTCATGTCTCAGTCAGCCTATTAATTTTCTTTTTCCTTGCTTTTTGTTGACAAACTCATTCTTTGCTCAAAAAAAAGATTTGAAGTACAATCTAATCCAGCTTAAAGAACTTTTTATTATAACTTTTATTATTGGTTTACTAAATTTAATTTACTATCGAGTTATTTATACTCAAATTATCGGTGTGCCTAGGGTTATGTCTGTATTTGGTCTTTTTGATCATCTAATGATTATTGGGATGTTTTTCAGACAATTACTCATGCCTTTTACTTACTCTCCTTTCTATGCAACTACATCAATTCAAAATTTGATGGGATTATTAGCATTTCCAATATTTCTACTATTCTTTTTCAAAAAAAATAAAAAATATACTCTTTATTTTCTAGTGCTATTCTCTATTACATTTTTCATTTTGTATGGCCAAGGAAGCTACGTTAATTATCTTAATACTTATTTACTTACTCCATTTTTGGGAATAATACTTTTATACTCTCAAGTTTTTGTCATAAAGAAGTATAGACTATTTTTACTCCTCTTTATTCCTTTAAGCCTCACCTTATTTTATGCAAGTAAAAGAGCTAATAAACTTGAATTTCATGAGCATATTGAGATATTAGAAAGTTCATGCCGCAATCGGCAGATGTTAATTACCCTTTATTTGAAGAAAGGTAACTCAGATAAGCTAAATTACTATGGAAAAAAATGGTTAGAACAAAGATGTCTTGTTATGAACCCCAAAGATCATCATGTTCCAACAGTCATTAACACATTTTTGATTTTGCACAATAAAGAATTAACTCATAAAGAAAAAATGAATTTATTTAAGTATCGCCTTAAGGATCAAAATGATCTTATATACCTTGAAGCCTATCTTTTAAAAGATGAAGATGGCCATAAATTACTTGATTCCCTTGATGACAGCGTGGATGCAAGTATTTTTATCTCACCTGAATTTCACTTAGGTGATGATTTAAAAAAACTATGTAGAGACAAAGAAAATATTGGTTGTAAAAAGCTATTGAGAATTCTTCTTTCAACACAGGATAAAAGTAAACTTTATAGGTTTTCTACAAAAAATCGCTAATAACCAATAATTTTTTTGTATAATTATTATATCAATTGGATTATTTGCAAATTCAAGTTAATGGATTTTAGATAAACGAAAGCGGGCTTACACTTTAGAGAAAGTCTTAATTTTATAAATATTAAGACCACAAGATATATATCTTGTGGTCTTATTATTTGTATTAGCACACAAAAAACTTAATATCCTGCTCTTAGAACTGAGAATACCTTGTCTTGATTAATTGCATGAAGCGCTGATGTACCTGATGTCCCCCAAGTGGTTTCATCTGGACTGATTACACCTTCAGCAGCGATCGTAAAAGTTTGAGTATTTGGATCAGCTTGAGTACCAAGTGAAGTATTTACAGGAGCATTTGTCACAACTACATTACTGACAACTTTTCCCGCTGTAAACCAAGTATCGCCTTCGTTAACAGTCATATTACATGAAGATGACCCAAATGATAAACCTGAGTTCACTGCAGAAGTTGACATATTAGGGTTAAGTGTTGCTGTTGCACCAAACCCAACAGAAAAGTATCTACTGGCTGCTTCATCTGAAGGATCAAATCCCATATACTTTAGACAGTTAGAGTAAATCCCAAAATCTCCATAAAATGCTTGTTCTGCTGTGTAAGCAGCTGCAAGTTGAATTTTTGCTTCAGAAGCTTTCGCCTTTGCTTGATACCTTTTAAAGTTAGGAATCGCAACTGCAGAAAGAATACCGATAATCGCAACAACGATCATAAGCTCGACAAGGGTAAAACCCTTCTCTCCCATTTGTTTAACTAATTTTTTCATACCATCTCCTCTTCTAAACATTTAGAGCTTAGAAAAAAATTTATAAAATTGATTCAAAGTTATATTGAGAATAACTTCTCTTGCAATTTAATAAATTATAGTTCATTTCTAAGCCTTGTCGGTTTAAAGTTTAAATTAATTATTAAATTAAGCATATTTTCCCATAAATAATACTAATATCAAGCACATATCACTTGAGTAAATCACTTTTACATTAATTCTTCTTAAGCTCCTCCGGCAGACATAAATATAGGTAAGTACATAGCAATTAAAACAGTTCCGATAACACCACCTAAACCGACAAGAATTAATGGCTCTATAAGTTTAGTCATCCCGTCAATCGCCTCACCTGTTTCTTGCTCAAAAACATCCGAAACTTTAATGAGCATTTCGTCAAGATTCCCTGTAGACTCACCAACTTTTACCATTTGGTTAACTAACGGTGGAAAGTATTTAATTCTTCCAAGGGGTTCTGTTATTGACTTACCTTTTTCTACTGCTTCTTTAACGACCTTCATATCTTTTGCCATCTGAGTATTATCCATTGTATCAATACAAATTTCGAGGCACTCAATCAGAGGAACACCTGCTGCAAGCATTGTTGCAAGAGTTCTAAACATTCCGGCAAGACCACCTTTAATAATAATGGCACCAAAAATAGGTGCTTTCATCACAAAACGATCCCAAGCAACTTTTCCTGTAGGAGTTTTGATATAGTTCACAAAGGCAATAAATGAAACAAAAAGTACTGGAATCATAAGTAATGTATACTCTTGAAAAAAATCACTAACATCAATAACAAGTTGAGTTATTGCAGGTATCTCTTGGCCATTATCTTGAAGCATCCCTACAAATTGTGGAACAACAAAAACCATAAGACCCCAGGTAACACCAACCCCAATAATGACAACGATTGCGGGATAGGTCATGGCACTTTTAATTTTTTTCTTTATGGCTTCTTGCTTTTCCATAAACTCAGATAACTTCTCTAGAACGGTATCAAGAATCCCTGCTGCTTCACCTGCTTTTACAAGAGAAGTATAAAGTTTAGAAAAACCCTTTTTACCATTCATCGATTCGTTTAGTGATTTTCCTTGTCCGATTTCTTCAACTATTTGCTTAATCGTAGTTTTCAAAGAAGGATTTTTTTCCTGTTTACCGAGAATCTCTAAGCTTTCAAGAATAGGAACACCTGCATTAATAAGAATTGTAAGTTGTTTCGTAAATCTATTAAGTTCATCAAGGCCGAAAGGTTTAGCAAGACCTTTATCCACCATCCACATTCCAAGATCTAAATCCATCCATGTTGGTTCAATTATTTTTCTAGGTCTAATACCTTGACGACGAAGCATCTTCTTGACGGCCCTTAGATCTTTTCCTTCTATTTCACCTTCAACTTTTTTTCCGTCGGCATTAATTCCTGTATATTTATACTTTCCTACGGCCATTTTATGTCCTTACTAATCTCTCATTCCCATCATCTTTTGCATTTCTTCTGGATTATTTGAATATGTAATCGCATCTTCAGATGTGATTTGCCCAGCATCTAGTGCTTTTTTTATACTTTGATTCATTGTTACCATTTTGGTTGCCTCTTGATTTATTTGCATCTGAGAATAAACCTGGTGAAGCTTATCTTCCCT
Source organism: uncultured Bacteriovoracaceae bacterium (assembly GCA_964342535.1). GTDB lineage: Bacteria > Bdellovibrionota > Bacteriovoracia > Bacteriovoracales > Bacteriovoracaceae. The sequence continues at coordinate 19,256 of CAYFHZ010000004.1, forward strand.
AACTAAGTTACGGATCGCTGGAGTCATTCTTAAAATTTCTTGACATAATACTCGTCCTCCACCTTTTTTCGGTAAAAGTTGTTGCGCAACTACACCTTGGAGAACAAATGAAAGTAATGTCCTAATAGGCTCCTGCTGATCAGCTGGAAAAACATTAATAATCCTTGAAATTGTTTGAATTGTTGAGTTGGTATGAAGGGTTCCAAAAACCAGGTGACCTGTTTCAGCAATTTCTAACGCTGCTTCAATAGTTTCAACATCTCTTAGCTCTCCTACCAGTACAATATCTGGATCTTGTCTCAAAAGTGATCGTAGTCCATTATGAAATGATAGGGTATCAACCCCAATTTCTCTTTGATTCACCAGACTCATTTTATGCTGATGCATAAATTCCACAGGATCCTCTAGAGTTAAGATATGACCCGCCTCTGTTGTATTTAGTCTATCTATGATTGATGCAAGTGTTGTCGATTTACCAGAACCCGTTGGCCCTGTGACAAGCATAAGACCATTTGAGACATCAGTCATTTCTAGAAGTACTGCTGGCAATCCTAGTGAATCAAAGTCAGGTACCTGAGAAGGAATTTGTCTAAAAACTGCCGCGACTGCTCCTTTGGAATAGAAACAGTTGGCCCTAAATCTAGCAAGTCCCTTAACCCCGAAAGAAAAATCGAGTTCTAAATTTTTTTCCAATTCACTTCGTTGAGCTTCTGTTAAAATTTGATATACAAGTCTTTTAGTATCATCAGCACTCAATGCTCCGACTTTAACCTTTACTATTTCACCCGATATTCTCATTCCTGGTGCTGAACCAACTGTAATATGTAAATCAGAGGCACCGTTATCAACCATAACTTTAAAAAGTTGTTGAATTTGTAAATTAGCTGTCTTGGCACTTTTCGTTGAGGTGCCCGTTGAAGTCGAGGTTAGTGTTTTCGTTTTTTCAGACATAATTTATCCTTTAATCATTATCAGATGCCGAATTTCCAATGGCTTCCTCTAATGTTGTTAATCCTTGGGCAACTTTTGTTAATGCACACATTCTTAAACTTTTCATACCATCTTTAATAGCTTGTGCCTTAATTTCATCAGTACTTCCATGCTTTAAAATTATTTCTTTGACCTTCGAAGTAATTGCTAAAACTTCATAAATAGCAACTCTTCCTTTATAACCAGAACCACCACAAACGTCACAACCAGTTCCATGATATACCTTAACTTTTTCAGCAGATGCAGGAGCAAAACCACAGGCCACAAGATATTTAGGGTCTACCTTTACTTCCTCACGACAACTCATGCATATTTTTCTACAAAGTCTTTGAGCGACAACACAGTTCAATGCTGCAACGACAAGAAATGGCTCAATACCCATATTGAGAAGTCTTGTAACTGTACTTGGAGCATCATTAGTATGTAGAGTACTTAAAACCATATGACCTGTAAGTGCGGCTTCAACAGCAATCTCACCAACCTCCAAATCTCTAATTTCTCCAACCATAATAATATCTGGATCTTGCCGCAAAAATGCTTTAAGAGCAGAAGCAAAAGTTAAACCAACTTCTTTTTTTACATTAACCTGATTTATACCTTCAAGGTTAAATTCACATGGGTCCTCAGCTGTTGATATATTTGTATCTTCTGTGTTTAATTCCGCTAAGGCCGAATAGAGTGTTGTTGTCTTTCCAGATCCAGTAGGTCCCGTGACCAGAACCATACCATATGGTTTATGAATACCATTTTTAAAGACCTCAAGTTGCTTTTCTTCAAAACCTAGTTTTGTCATATCAAGTTGTAAATTTGATTGATCTAAGAGTCGCAATACAATCTTTTCTCCAAATAAAGTTGGAAGAGAAGATACTCTATAGTCTATTGGCTTTCCCCCAACCATTAGTTTAATTCTTCCATCTTGAGGCTTTCTTTTTTCAGAAATATCCAGCTGTGCCATAATCTTAAGTCTTGATATTACGGGTAATACAATACCTTTTGGAGGTCTCGCTACCTCGACAAGAGAGCCATCCATTCTAAACCTAACACGAAATGTTTTCTCATACGGCTCGATATGTATATCTGATGTTCCCTTTACAAAGGATTCAGCTAAGATTCTATTAACAAAAGTTACAACATCTTGTCCTATATCTTCCGCTTTAACATCAGTATCGACTTCATCACCGGCCTTAACTTCAACAATTGAGCTTAGTAGTTCTTCTACTGAATCTTCTACTTTTGAGAATAATTTTTGCCATGAAGAAATATTAGTAAGAATAAACTCTACTGGTCGTTTGAGTTCAACTGATAATTTTCTAGTTGCATCTGCAATAATTGTTGGATCAAATGTTGCCAATGTAAATTTATTCTGGCTTGCTTGAATTGGAATCGCTCTATACTTGATTATATTTTTCTTTTTTAAAAATTTAATCGTATCTTTACTCACTTTCGCATTTTTAAGATCAATAAAAGTAACTTTATATTTTTCAGCACATAATTTTGCAAATTTTGTTTCATCGAAATGAGGGATATCAAGTAACTCAAACTCAGTTACTTCATCATCATCTTTATTTAAAGTTAATTTTCTAACTTCTTTAAGGGTTGCCATCCCATTATTTGTTAAAAGTGCTAGAAACTCTTCTCTAACCATATTTCGATCCTTATGGTTAAAGTATCGGATTTATTTAACTATAATTTAAAGACTTTTCTAATTTCATACTGTTAGGAAATATTTGTCAACTTACTGAAATCCCCAAAGCTTAGTTGCAAAGTAGGCTTGCCTCTCAAGCATTTTAATTCCATCTTGATATTTAATTGAGTATTTATCTAAGATACTATTTTGCGCTTCTCTATTATAGTTTAAATCCCAAAAGAAATAACTTCCTGATTCTCTTGGAGAAAAAATGAATTCTCTTGCACAAGTATTTATAATAAGTGTTCTGCTGTTATATTTATTTAGACTATTATAAAGCTCAGTAAACCCAGTGCTTTTTCTACTATAAACGACATAATCTAATTGTTTATTTTCAAGAATTATTTTAATCATCTTACCCATATTCCCATCACCCAAGACGATAAACTTGTCCACGCCTTGTTGAGTGTAAGAACAAATAATTTCTTCAGCTGCAAGATAGTCTGTATTTCCAAGCTCTATTGGGTTTTTAAATATAATCGTGTTAATTGATGTAAAATCAGAGTTAAGAATTTTACCTTTATTAAGGTAGGATTGCTTGTAAGGAGCTGTAATACTCACACCATCATATTTTTTTTTAAGATCCTCTATAGACGGAAGCTCAGACTCATTTTCAATATCAATCAAAGTATAATTTACAGATTTTTGAAATATCTTTTCATACATATATTGGCTTTGTGAATGCTGTATGTTTTTACCAATGAGTGCTAATTTAACATCACTTGTACTTCGCAAAAACCTTAACGCTATGTCGATATCATCCTTGATTTGATTTTTTAATTCTTTTTTAGTATCAAATTTTGACTCTTCTCTTATTTTTTTCAAGAATAGAAATTTGGCCGTCGTCACAGGTTGAATTGAATTGACATGTAGTAAGTGTGCTTCGATTTTTAAAGTTTCATCGATTCCGATAGTTGGATTCGTTCCAATATTTATAACTGAATCGTATATATTACTACCCAAAATGACTTGACCAATATAAACACCTGAAGATGGTTTAACTAGACTTTTCTCTACTTTTAAATTTAAAGTCGGAAATAATTCTTTCTTCCCTATACCTTGACCTGATATAACTTCGCCTTCAAGGGAAAAATTATAACCAAGTTTTTCATTCGCTTTCTCAATATCATTCTTTACTAATTTTCTAACAAGAGAAGATGAAACTATTTCATTTTCAATCTTTAGAGCATTAAAGTTTTCAAATAATATTTTTTTCTTTGCCGTTTCTTCTTTAATTATATTAAAAGCATCTTCTTTGCCATTCCCAAGTTTAAAATCATGTCCTAAGTAAACAAACTTTAGCTTGGGAATTAATAGAAGATACTGCGTTATAAAGTTTTTAGCAGAAAGTTTTTGTAATGACTCACTAAAATCACAAACAAAAACATAGTCTACACCTAATTCCTTAATACTTCTTTCTTTAGATTCATAATCTTGTAACAGGTAGTCCTCTAAATCAGGATTAAAGTAAAATGCAGGATGGGGAAAAAAAGTAATGACAATTGTTTTTAAATTTAAACTTTTTGATTTATGGATAAATTCATTAAGTAATGATTGATGCCCACTATGTAAACCATCAAAATTTCCAATAGCAACAGCTGTATTTGAATCAAAGTTCAAACTCAATAAGTTTTCTATCGGTTCCATTTATTTGTTTTACCTTTTTAAGAAGTTCTTTTAATAATTTCTTGTTCGTTTTTACGATAGTTTCATCGGCTTTATTTGTAAATTTAGTATTTAATTCATCAACCAAATTTAAAAAATATTTTTCAGCATCAGATGAGAGCTCTAACTGAACAATAATGCGTTTCATATCACCACTTAAACCTGATTTAGTCAATAATTGGTAAAAACGATAG
>CAYFHZ010000005.1:0-22612 GCA_964342535.1 uncultured Bacteriovoracaceae bacterium
CAACAATTCTATCTGGTTTCATCCTAAGGGTTTGTTTAACAAGACAACGAATATCGACTGCTCCTTCTCCTTCTAATGAAGGCGGTTTCGTTTCTAATCTAACAATGTGATCTTGTGGAAAGTTAAGTTCTGCTGAATCCTCACAGGTAATAATTCTTTCATTAGCAGGTATAAATGAACCGAGAACGTTAATAAGTGTTGTTTTACCTGAACCAGTACCACCTGATACAACAATATTTCTATGGGCCTGAACAGCAATTCTTAAAAAATCGGCCATATTCACAGTCATAGAACCAAAGTCAACAAGGTGTTTGTAAGTAAGTCTTTCTTCAGGAAATTTTCTTATTGTTATTGTTCCGCCATCAAGGGCAACTGGTCTAATAATAGCATGCACCCGTGATCCATCCTGAAGTCGAGCATCAACATATGGAGTTTTTTCATCTATTCGTCTTCCGACTCTAGAAACAATTCTTTCTATGACATTTAAGACCTGTTGGTCACTTGTGAATGTAATATCTGATTTTATATTTTTACCACTTTGTTCGTAATAAATTTTTTCAGGTCCAACAACCATAATTTCTGAAACTGTTTTATCTGCTAATAACTTTTCAAGAGGTCCAAGCCCAAGAGCTTCATCAAGAATTTCAGTAACAATATTATTCATATCTTCTCTTGAATTTAAGATTCCCTTAGTATCTTCTTTACCTAGTATTTCAACAACAAGCTTTTTTGTTTTTTCCTTTAAAATAATTTGTGCCTGCTCATCTGATGAGTCTTGCTTTTTTAAATCCATTTCTTCGACTAAAGCTCGATGAATACGAATTTTAAGGTCTGTCCAAGGATCTCTTCCAGATCTAGTTTTTTTCACTTTTCCTGCATTTAGCTTCTCTGCAGAGCCTTCTGGTTTCTTAAGCCGGGCCAATGATCCAAGAATATTTTTTCCTTTAATTTGTCTGACAATTTCTAAAACACCTTGTGAAAAAGGAGAATTTTTAGCAATAGTCATTAAAGGTGCAGAAGCATTTAGTGCACGTAAACAACCCTGATCATCTCTAGGTATAATTGAGAATACAGGTCTTCCAATTTGTCTTCCTACTGTATCTTTGGTTACGGGATGACCTTTTTGAAACTGATTCATAACAACAAAAATCATTTCTTTTGGAAAAAGCATTGTTGTAAGTTCAGAGAAGACTCTTTTGGTTTGATTAACGGCCAGTAAGTCTGGAGTTACCACCATCATAATCATTGTCGCATACTCCATTGCCTTTAATGAAAGTTCATTTAGCTCAGAGCCAACATCAATAACAGTTGTGGAATATATATTCGTAACCGCTTTTAGCGTTTTGCCTAAGGCATCAGCATTAATATCTTGGGCCATAGATGGCTCTGTTGGCATTCCAACATAATGTACACCTGCTTTATGCTGCCCTATAAATAAGTTTATCGATTTAGGATCAATTGCACCGTTGTGATCTGCTAGATCTTTTAAATGTTTTTTTGATCTAATTCCTGTTATTAAATTTTGATCACCACATGCTTTTTGATCAAAGTCTAAAAGAAGTGTTTTTTGTCTATTTTCTGCAGCAAATGCAAAGGCTAAATTTGCAGCAACTAGAGATTTCCCTACACCACCTTTTCCACCAATAACTGCTATCACATGTCCGGCCATTACCGCTCTCTCTTTCTAAATTTTCTCCTGATTTCTTGTGTACCTTTTGAAGCAGATTCAAGAATTTCAGGGGTTACAAAAACCACAAATTGAGATTTTTCAGTGGTATAACTCTTCGATCGCAATAAAGAGAATAACTCAGACACCTGAGTACTACTATCATCAGAAGTAGCATCAGTTGTATCGGGATCATTTTTATCATAACTTGTAGCAGAGTTACTTTGAACAATACCACCTATAACTGCTGACTCATTTGACTTAACTGTTAAATTTGTTTTGACTTCATTTGTTGTGGACTGAGGTGTACCGTTACTACTTGTACCATTTGGTAGTGACACCGAAATATTTAAATCTTTTAACTGAACATTTTCTTCGTTTAGTATTGTTGGTGTTGTCGTCATTTGAAAGCTAATTGATATCTCTTTTGCCTCTTGTCCATCTCCTGTACCAACAGGAAAATTGATTTTTGATTCTTTTTTAATCAAGATATTTTTACTATTATCAGTAACTGCCATCCCTGACTGAATGACTCTTGCATAGCCTGCTTGTTTAGCTGAGTTTAGTTTCGGAAATAATCTAGAAATTGTCCCTGACAATGTTCCTTCTTGAGAACTGGTTACAACACCTGTTTCATCTCCTGATGAATCGGTTACTTGACCAAAGCTAATAGAACTCTCATTGGCCATAAAGGGTGCCCATTTGAAAGCAAATATTTTTGAATAATCTTTTGAAAGCTCGACAAATTGAGCTGTGACTTTTACTAATTTGGGTGGAGGTTCAGGATCCTTTTTTTCATTAACACTTATAAAGTTAGAAATTTGTCCTCTTGTCTTACCACTGAAACGATTACCACCTGCACTTTGCCCTAGTCCCTGTAATGTATCTGGTAAATAAGCTGTTGCAATATTTTGTGCAAGAGTTTTCTTTCCATCGCTATTAACGACACCTTCAAGCCAATAATCACCATTTACTATTCTAACAGTAACATCTTGCATATTATTTCTATTTATCGCATCTTGCATTTCGCGAGCGACATAAAGTTGGGTTTGTTTAGAATACTCAATTAGAAGTAGTACATCTGGAAATTTAGAAACAACGGTCATAATTTTACCAATCTTATCCGGAACAACAATCTCACCTTCTACAACAACATTTCCACCTTTTATTCCAATCTTAATACCTTCAATTTCCCCCATTAGCTCTCGTAATTTTCTCACAGTATCTGATTTTCCATCGGCAGTTACATTAACAATAAATTTATCTCTTGGGTTTCCGAGAGTATCAAAAACAGTAACTGAAACCCTACCAGGTTTAACTCCTATGAATGTAATTATTTGTTTTGTAGGATTAACTTGAAGTTTTAGAATATCTTCTCTAGGCATTTTGATTTTTGTACTGAATTTATAATCAAATTTCCTAGGGTCATCAATACCAACGGCAAGATCAACTTGGGTTTCTTTGATCTTTAACTTTTCTTGAGCGTACGCGAGTTGCAGTAAAAGTATGAAAAATAAAATAAATTTCACTATCGTCTTTTCTCCAATAGAGCTTTCTTCTCTGAAAAATATCCTTTTGCTTCTGCGGCATCTTCACCTAAAACATCAAAAAGTCTTGTCGCTCCAATTCGCTCAATACTTTTATCTGAGTTATTTCTAAGTGTGAGAAAAACACCACCAGAAACTTGCTGTAAAAAGATGAGTTTTTGAGCTTCATTTGCACTAACTTCAAGTGTTACAGTATTAAAATTAGTATAAGTATTTAGATTTAACTTTTTAATTTCTTTATCCACTTTAACTCCGACAAGTGGAATTTCTTTAGTGACTCTTTTTCCTGTTGCAAGGACATAAACATCCTGTAAAACCGTTTTAATTTTAATGCTGTCAATTTGTCCGGCGGAATAATCTATTTTTGCCAAAACATCTACCCTGTCTCCTGGCTTTATGAGCTTTCCAACAGCTTGTCCTTCAGAGAGTTGAATAGAGAAAGCTCGTTTTCCTTCACTAATTTGCCGACTAAGTCCTGTTTCCTCTCCAGGGTATAACACTCTTGGCTTAGTGATTTGCTCACCTTTTTTAATCGGAGTAGCAGCAATTGTATTGTAAAGCTCCTCTATCTGAGTAAAGGCTCCAGGCATTAAATAACTTCCTGGCACAGTAATCATTTGTAACTTTCGATCGTCAATTGTATCCATCGCAAAGATATCTTCTTTTGCAACAACGACTTGTCTTAGATCTCCATACTTTGATCTAAACTCCGCTTCTCTCCCATCAATATATGACTGCACCATTCCAACTGCCAATCCGGCGATGATAAGACTAAGGGTAAATGCACGACTGTTCATAATTGATCCTTTAACTCAATACTCATTCTATTTTATCGCGATAGGAAAATTTTTCTAAGGAGGAAGTTTTATCCCCTCATACCTGAGTATTTTGCAAGGATTAGTTCGTTGAAATACAATGTTGAACTGCTCCCCGTGACATTGACCTTGGAAAACTGATTCTTTCATTATTTGTTTTAAGATATGTTATACCACAAATACCGTAGACTGTTTTAACTCTTATAAACTGAGTTGTATTAGTGGTATAGGATTCGCCACAGTCTGTCTCTGCACCATCACCTAGAGGAAGAATAAATTTAAAACAAGGCGCAACTGGTTTATTACTCTCTAGTTTTTCCGCCCATCCGACCACATGAGTTCCAAAAATACTCCAAGCATCTGTTGCTTCAGACCCGTTCCCTCTTGATGGTCTGGGAAACATCGAATTATTTGCTAGACGATAATATGTATAACCTCTAGTCGCTTTTTGTTGATTGATGGATGCATTTATTGCACTTCCCAGTGATACTGTAACTGAGTACATCATCACTAAAAATGGAAGAAAGACCATAAATTCAATTAAAGACTGTCCATCTTCATTTTTTTTAACATCCATTATCGAAAATAACGACATCTTCTTTTCCTCCAAAACTTCGACAAGAGTTTGGGTTACCTGTAATTGCAGCACAAGTCATATCATAACATGTTGATCTGGTTGGCTCTTTTCCTAAGAAACTCTCTGAGTAAAAATGTATATCATCTGAACCTGGATGAAGTAATGATGAAAATGAGGCATCAAATTCTGATATTGTCCCTGTAAATAAAGCATTGCCGGCAGCGCTAGTCTGTACCTTAAAGTTCGCAGAAATATTAAATGAGCCTATGTCATATCCATTAAATGTTTCTTCTGCAGCAACTGCCGCTCGTTGAAGAACTGTGGCTTGTACATCGGTTCCAATATCAGCAACAAGATATGTTCTCGCGGCCATAAAGTTTACATAATGGTTTAAATAACCTCTTGTGAAATTTAGGGCCAGATTCAAAAAGAGAACGACAAAACCGACAGAGAAGGTCAGAGTAAGTAAAAACTCAATAGCTGCTTGTCCTCTATGGTTGTGGGTAAGCATCTGTTGGTCCAAAAAATCTTGAGTTATATGTATCATGTGATCCTGAAGAGTAATTTGGAGTTGTAAAAGGAGTATTTCCTCTTCTCCCATGTTGATAACTATATTCTATTTGATTTTTATACGTTTGGGCAAATTGGCCATTTTCCCCCATTAAGTCTAAAAAGAGTGATGACTTTAGAACAAAATTAACTAATGAAACAACAACAATGAGAAGAAGTATATACTCCACTGTTGATTGTCCTCTTTGAGTTAAAGAATATAAGTTTTGATTCCCATCCATATCCACGTAAGCCATACCACTGGGGCATAAGGAAATTTTGTTCCAAAACATTCCTTTACCATTTGTCTGTTTTTCATTTTAAGACCATTTATTATTTTTTCAAAATTTATGACGATATTTTTTGTAAATACAGAAAGACCGATTATAACAGTTATAACGAGTAGGTAATAAAATACATCTTCTTGATTTTCAAGTGGGATTAAGAGAAAGAATGTAGCAAGAAACTTTGAATCCCCTCCTCCCATAATATTGAGAAGATAAAGTAAAAAGCCAACAATAAAAAAGGCAATACTAAACTGAAAGGTTGCAAGAGAAAATGGATATACATGGGGAAAAGCAATAAATAAGATAAGGGCAATTGTCAGATTAATAAAAGACCAATAATTTTTTATAATTTTATATTTTAAATCTAGATAAGCTACAAAACTTAGTTCTATTAATAAAAAAATATAGACAGTGGTTAAAATTCCCATTTCTACTGAACACCGTTTTTATAGGCATCAAAGAAACATTGTTCACGACATGTACCAACAGAGAGGTGAAGACTGATAACATGTCCAAGATTTCCAATGGAATCACGCATAAAATCTGTAAAGCCTAGTGCTAATTTAGATGCTAAGATCATAATTAAAACGAGGACGAGTAAATATTCAATAAGCGCTTGACCGCGCTGGGGTAAATTAAAAAAGCCCATGTAATTATCATACATGAGCTTTCAATATATTTAAAAAAAATTATCTAATTTAGTTACTAGAAATCGTCTACCATATTTCCGGCTTTACCAAAAACCTTATCAACTAGGGTATCAAGCTGAGTTTTGAGTTTATCTTTAAACTTTAAAATAATAAAGGCTACAACTACAACGAGAAGAATATATTCTGTGGATGTTTGCCCATCTTCATCTTTTAGATAATTAAAAAATAATTGTAACATAAACTCTACTCCCTTATTTGAGTTAAATCTTTATCGACCACCTCAAATAAAACTTTAGAAAAATAATCCTCTCTTTAGAATATTTTAACACCCTGCTGCATGGCTTTCAAGAAAAAATTCTTTATCTCTCCTAAGTGTTTAAAATCAGAAACATATAGGGTAAGAAAATCCTTCTACGGGGGGCCTATATTATTGGCAAAAATTTGCTATAATGATTATGGGCTTGGGTGAACTGCAATATTGAGTTTCGCCCTACAAACTTTTAAACGGGAGCTGTCCCTGGTCACAGTGAGCATGCCCAACAAGAGTTGAATAACTCTTGCTAAATGGGAAGCCTAAAGTGATTACTAATTGCGCCCACCTATTTTATAGGGGCGCGAAACCAAAAAGCGGATCCAAGCCCACCTTTCTTTAATCTCACTTCTTGACATCATACATAAAAACTCTGAAAATTTTAGTATGGATCAACAAAAAGAAAATTATTACTCAACTAAATGGATTGAAAATCTCGCACTTGATGAGATTAATATGGAAGAATCAGGGGTCATTAATTTTAGTGAACACCTAGATCCGCTGCATATGCTAGAAAGCTCCTCTATTGAGTTTATGGAACGTTTAAGAGATCAGTTTGAGCTCTATATCGCAAAGTTTAATGAGTTGAGACAAAGACAGGATGATAATTCAAAAACCATTAAAATTTTTAAAATCTCCAATACGATTAATGATTTTATGCTTTTTAGAAATAGCCTCAAGTTGGTTGTTGCTCGTAGATCTGCAGATGTTATTTCACTTGGGTTTTTATCTAACTCTGGTGGACTTTTTGCAGCGAGATTAAATTATCAACCTAATTCAACTCAACAGATCCATGAAATTAAGGCACATGTTGGAGCTTTTAATGATATTAAGTGGAAGTTTAATGGTGAAAATGTTGATATAGATTCACTGGTTAAGCATTATTTATCAGAGTTTGTGAAGCACTCTGCTAGATAAAACTAATACCTGCATCACTCTTTTTAAATTTAAAATTACCCGAAATTCGACTGCGATAATCTTCTAGCATTGCTCTAATTGATGGTATTTGAATTTGAAATTCTTCTTCGAAATTACTGGTATCCATTTTAAAGTACAGTTCATCCCCTAAGTTTTGAGTTGCTAATTGATTTTCAGTTTGAGGAAACTTCCAATCACTTTTAGCGAGTAAACTACTATTTCCACCAAATACCTCAAAGTATAATTTAGCAAATTCATACCTCGTCATTGAGTCTTGAGTATCAATTTGTAATAAGCGATTTGTAATATTTTTTTCAATGGCCAATTTTAGATAATCCCCAAGTACACTTACATCCAGGAATCCTGTATGAACCTTTGTATCACAATTGATTCGACTAGAAGTAGATTCAAAATAATCTAGAACTTCAATAAATTTTAAGTCGTTTGGATTATAGCTTCTTCCATATAAGGGACAGCAACGTAAGATAAGATAGTTTAGACAAGATTTTTGAATAAAGAACTCAGATGAAGCAATAGTATTACCATAAACACTTGTTGGCATTGGAGTATCATTTTCTTTATAGACAATATTCTCTCCAGAAAACAAATATACTGAGCTAATGTATACAAACTTTGAATGATATCGTTCTGAGGCCATAGAAACATTGAAAACTCCAGCAGTATTTAAGGCATCTGCAACTTTTGGAAATTCTTGGCAAGACTCCAAGTCCGTTAGCCCAACAGCATATACAGTAATATCTGGCTTAAACAGAAAAACGACTTTTTGACATAAATCTTTGTTATGAACATCACATTTTAAACTAAAAATTCCAGGAATTTGGACAGGTGTTTCATAATATGTCCCGACAACTCTATAATCTTTTCGTAGGGTTTCTGCTAGGTTTGAGCCCACAAACGAGCTTATACCAAATATTAAGACTGTTTTTTTCTTTTCCACACTCATATTTTATCAATTAATAAGTAAAATTGCTTTAGGAAAAATTATCTTGATTCTCTTGCCTAAAGACGAAACAACGGTTAGTTATATGAAAAAAGAGAGGTTTTTATGAAATATATAGTTTTAATCTTGTTCACTTTGGTATCATTCTCTAGTTTTTCAGCAGAAAAAGCTCCTTTTGAAGTTATCGCGCAAGAGAGTTTTTCTAATCAAATTCGCTTCGAACTACCTTATTATTCTTTATCTGAAGTGTGTCAAGATTCTGCATGTAAGGTTAATGGAACAGTTCAAGTTGGAAGCTCAGAGTATAGTATTTATGAAATCTATATTGGTGAATATGAAACAGGTCTAACTTGGAATGATATTTTTGCTAAGAAAATTTCAGTGAGTATCAAAATGAAAGAAAATACTACGAGTGCACTTTATAACCTCTTTATTAATCTCACACCAGAGACTCCATGCTTTATTGGTGAAAATCAAAGATTATATAAGTCTAGAGTTTTTTGTACAATCAAATCTTTTTATTAAAACAATTTGAATAGCACAAATTTCAGATAGCGCATTTCAGTTAAGGCCACAGGATAACTGTGGTCAAAACCTTGAGCTCCAACATAAAGAACCTTGGCCCTTTTTCTGGCCTTTGAGCAAGCATTTTTACAAATTTCCAGAAACATATCTGTTGTAATATGACTTGAACATGATGATGCTGCAAAATACCCATTACGGGAACATAAACGTAAACTTTCTGAAAAGATTTTTTCATAACTATTAATTGCTTTATCTAAGGATTTTTTTGACGGAGCAAAAGATGGTGGATCAACAATAACAAGATCCCATTTTTTATCCTCATTTAAACTTCTTTCAATAAAATCAAAACAATTTTCTGCAACTGCAGTGTGTATATCAGGTAGATCATTGAGCTTCCAATTAAGTACTGCATTTTCTGTGGCAGGCCTTGCAATATCAACACTCGTAACTGATTTTGCTCCTCCAATTCCAGCATTAATTGAAAAACCACCTGTGTAACTAAACATATTTAAAACTTCAAGATTTTTAGCATATCTTCTAATGAGGTTTCTATTTTCTCGTTGATCTAAGAAGAAACCTGTTTTTTGCCCTTCAACAACATTACATGAAAATTTAGCACCGTATTCCAAAAACTCTACTTGCTCACTTTCTAACTTGCCAGCTAAAAGTTCACTTTCTTGTTCTGAATTATGTCTTGCTTTAAAAAAAACACCATCTAATTTCAAAAGATTTAATACAAATTTAGCTATTTCAAAGCGATCGTAGAACCCAAATGGCCCAGGGCCATCCAATTGTAATACGGCGATTTTTCCGAAAACGTCAATTACAAGACCAGGAAGCTGATCACCCTCCCCATTCACTAAGCGAAAGCTATTATTATTTTCAGAGCTAAGAATTTTTCGACTCTCCCATGCAATCAAGAGTCTTTCTTGAATTAACTCCGATTTGGGAACGATATCTCCAATCGTCAAAACTCTAAAGGCCAATTGTGAGCCTGGATAAATATAGCCAAAAGCAATCACTTTTTTTCTACGGTCTAGAAGCTTACAAATTGTTCCAGGAGATACATCCGGTAATTCTTTAAGTGCATCTTCAAAAATCCATGGATTACCCTGGTTAATCTTTTTTGTCAGATCTCTATTTAGTATAACTTTTGCAATTTTTGTTTTATTGATCATAAAAAAAAGCTGATCATGTGACCAGCTTACCTTATATTTGTTGCTGTTTTTTACTCAAAGTCTACAGTATAATCATCACCTTTATCTGCAGAATCTCTTATTTCTTCACAAGTAACTGCAAGTGTTTCAAAGTGTTCTTCTCCCACATCTAAGCTTACAAATCCTGGTCCTGAGTTTGTAGAAGGGTTAATTTCATATACAGCATGTGCAATTCCTGGAGCTTTAGTCCACCAAGATAATTCAATTGGCATTTCAATTTTTAAAGAAACACCTGGAATTGATTCATCGCCAGTTAAATTCGATAAAAGACTTTTTGAAACTTTAGCATCACCTTCTGATAATTTATATTCTACTTTATCAGCAAATATCCCCTGAGAAGACAGTTTTTTAAATCTATATGACTCTCCAACATCAACATTCTCACCATCAAATTCTCCCAAAATAGAAACCGATGCATAAGCAGTATTAGAAATGGGACCATCTACTCCTATAAATGTTTCTCTTTGAACATGTAAACGAACTGATTGTGTTGCATTTTTTACGGTATAACATTTTACTTGAGTTTTAACTTTATAGTCATAATTAACCACCTCTGCATATAGTGAAAATGATGAGAGAATAGCTAGGCCCAAAACTGATTTATTCATATAAACTCCTTAAAAATTACATTTGATCCACATACACTACCACGATCTGCATAAAAGAGATTTAGACTGCTAATAATTTACATAGTGCTTAAGAATTAAACTTTAGAAAAATAACTTTAATTTTCAATAACTTGAAAGAAGTTTTATGCGTATTTCGACAAACTCTGCCCCATTCCATAAGTGATAGCAAAGGCAGTGAGTTGGACGATTATTTTAGATCTCTACAAATCCGACATTAATATTCCAGTCATTCTTAGACACATCTGAATTTGCTCTTTTAAGTACATAAACAAAATAAAGATAATTTTTGCCATCTCTTGTAGCAATTGTAGGTTCACCAACTGAGAAAATAGTTCCATCAGTGGTATTTCCATTCGCACCGATTACAACTTCTTCGTCACCCCAGCAATCATTATGTGCAAAACCTGAAGAACAAGAGCCATTGGTTGGGTTATAACTATGTGAAACTATATTTGAACCTCTTCTAAAATAAAGCTTTGTTCCAGTAAAGAAAGGTTGGTTTTCTTCTGCTGAAGTTGCAATTTTGGAAGGTAATGTTATGAGGTTCCATGTTCCATTTGGAAAAGTACCCGAGGCCAAACTATAAACAGAAAGATTGTGAGTACTTTGTTCGTCATCAGTCCAGATGGATTTTACCACTCCGCCTTCTGTATATGCATGGGGATTTCCTTGAACTCCATTATGTGAGCTAAAACTGACAGGAGTTATATTCGGGCTAATCGAGCTAAATCCATCATTAGATGCAAAAGTAACATCTCCAAGGTTTTTATCTGTTCCAAGAGTAAGGTTTCCATAATAAACATCTGGCTTATCATTCTCACCTGTTGTTGTCCCTCCGTCGGCATTACCATCAAAATAATTATTCCATGCAATGACAAAGTCTGCAGTACCATCACCTTTTAAGATAAAAGAAGGTCCAAATGGTCCATTCACTCCTTTGTCATCGTTAAAAGCTAATTTAAATGGTTCTGCAAATGTTCCATCACTTTGTCTTTTAAATCCATAAAATACAGTTGGAAAAGCGACTATTCCATTAAATACTCCTGATAAAACAAGATCATTTAGATGAACTAGTTGTCCTCCCGAAATATTTCCAACAGGAAAGCCTGGTCGGTATTGATCAGCATAAGGGCCGACTGTATTAAAGACAAGTTCACTGTCAGTATTTCCATTACAATTATTTAAATCATAACCAGCACTTAAAGTAGTACTATTACAAATTGTAGAGTAGTAAAGAATTCCACTAAAATATATTGGGCCATATTGAACAAAAAGATACTCTCCATCAGGAGTTATTGTTGCACCATCTTCATATCCTTCAGTGTTAATATAGTCCCCTGGAACGGCCATAGGCTGTCCTGTTCCTGATAAATTTGAATCAAGAACTACTGCTGTTCTTTTAATACTAGTGGAATCATAGCTAACAGTAACAGGATACTCCCCTGTTGCACTTGGGCTAATTGTAAAAGAGTACTTCCCTTCTCCTAGGTCAGAAACACTACTTACGCTACCCTTTGGCACAGTTTTAGTTAAAGACTGTCCTGAAAACCCTGAACCATCTTTTGTTAATGTAACTGTGACTTTTATATCGTCAAATCCAGATTTTTCAACCCGATCCATTTCTAAAGTTAAGGCGTAGCTGTTTGAGGTCGTACCTCCACCTCCGGATCCACCACCACCGTTTCCACTAGAGATGGGACTTTCAGATTCTTTTTCACATGAGACTAAAATTAAAAATAAGAACAAAATAGATAGTTTCTTCATTTTTTAATTATAACAGTAAAAGGAATTAAATTTGACTTAATTTTTGTGTGGAATTTTTTACCACGATTTAACCTATTGAAAATAGATAAAGGGTTCCCTTATTTAAGGGAACCCTTGTGGGTTGTATTAAGCGTCTAGTAATCTTAGAGCATAGTTTGGTGCCTGGTTAGCTTGTGCTAGAACCGAAACCCCTGCCTGACTTAGAATATTATTCTTCGTCATGTCAGCTGTTTCCATTGCAACATCTACATCTCTAATTCGTGAGTTTGCCTCACTAAAATTCTCCTCAGTAACTCCGAGGTTTTGAATAACCGAAGTAAGTCTGTTTTGGAGTGCCCCAAGATTTGCTCTGACTCCGTTGACACTAACCAAGGCGTCATCAAGTCTTTGCAAAGCAAGTTGAGCTCCCTGTTTTGATGAAACCGTCTCTGCTGATAACCCAAGAGAATCAAGAGTTGAAACAACTTGTGAACCGTCATAACGAATTCTGTCCTTAAAAGGATCGTTGTTTGCTCCAATTTGGATTTCAACCAAGCCACTGGTTCCATCAAGAAGCTTTCTTCCATTAAATTCAGAGGACATTGAGATTCTTTGAATCTCGTCTTTAAGTTGCTGAAATTCAATATCTGAAAAACTTCTTTCAGTGTCTCCAACAGTATCAGAGGCTGCTTGGACTGCGAGTTCTCGTAGTCTAATAACGATATTGGAAACCTCTGAGAGTCCTCCTTCTGCTGTTTGTATAAGCGATATACCGTCATCTGCATTCCTCTTTGCTTGTCTGATGCTTCGGATTTGCGATTTCAAGTTTTCACTGATAGCTAATCCAGCAGCATCATCCGCTGCTCGCGTTATTCTTTCTCCACTTGAGAGTTTTCTCAAGTTACTATTTAATCTCAATTTTGTTTGCGACAAATTTCTTTGAGCCGCTATACTTTGTACATTGGTATTTATTCTTAATCCCATTTTAAGCTCCGTCGTTAATCATAAAACCTCCTGTTTTTAGCGAGCTTCCTTGCTCTTTTTAGTTTTGTTAATAAGTTGGTGATACCCATCACACCAACTATGCACTTGGCGACGAAATACAACCCTACAGTGTGTTTACATAAAATAAACTTCTTGCAGGAAATTTATTATTCAAACAGCGTAAAATTATCACGCTCAGCTAGGGGTAACCTTAACTATTCGATGCTGCTTGAATTAGTGATAATGCGCTTGTAGTAGAGTTATTAGCTTGAGCTAACACTGAAGTACCTGCTTGCATTAAGATATTACTCTTAGTTAATTCAGCAGTAGACTTCGCGATATCAGCATCTCTAACCCTAGAGTTCGCAGCACTTAAATTTTCAATACTTACTTGAATATTGTTAATCGTAGATTGGAGTCTGTTTTGAAGAGCACCAAAGTCTGCTCTAATTCCAGAAACCGAAACAATTGCTGAGTCAATTGCAGCCAATGAATTTTGCGCTGAAATTTTATCTGCAACAGATGCTAAATTTAAACCTAAGGCTGCTACGTTTACATCAGCACTTGAAGCGTCAAATGTTAAACGGTCGCTCAAAGGATCATTTCGTGTACCGATTTGAATATCAAATACAGCACCCGTACCATTTAGAAGAGGTACTTTGTTAAATTCAGTAGAGTTAGCAATTCTATCAACCTCAGCAACTAATTGCTCGAATTCAACATTAAGAAACTTTCTTTCAGTTGGCCCGATAGTGTCTGAAGCTGCTTGTACCGCAAGCTCTCTAAGTCTAATTAAAATGTTTGATGTTTCAGATAAACCACCTTCAGCGATTTGAACCAGAGATATACCATCGGCAGCATTTCTTTCAGCTTGCCCAAGACCTCTAATTTGTGCTTTTAAGTTCTCTGAGATTGCTAATCCCGCAGCGTCATCCCCTGCTCGATTAATTCTTTGACCAGAAGACAATTGCTCTAACGTCTTCTGTTGTGTGAGTCGAGTACTGTTCAAATTTCTTTGAGCATTCAAACTCGAGACATTGGTGTTAATCCTTAAACCCATTATATCCTCCTTGATAAGGGTTCCACTGTCCCATCCTTGGACCGTGGGATGATTAAAATCATCTAAAACCTTTATCGACGAAGAAAAAAAGCACTTAAAAAAATTTATATTTTATTTTTCACTAGGCATTTTTTTCTTGTAGGTATCTTAAAGCCAATACTACAGGGGCTCTCCATAAGCACAATTGCATTTACAGTTAACTAAAATTAAAATGAAATATATGAAAATTTCTAACTTAAAAGAAAATCCACATTTAATTCAAGAAACATTAACCTTAATTGAAGCTTCATTTGAATACGATAAGAAACATTCTTTCTATAAAGATTTTTACCCTCTTATAAAGGAAAGTAATCATGAACACTGCTACATCTTAATTCAAGACAATAGAGTTTTAGGTCATTTGGGAGTACTAAAAGGACATCTTCAAATTGAAAAAAAATACTCATTTGCAATGTTCGGTGGTATTGCAGTTGATAAAAACTATAGAGGCATGGGACTTTTTAAGAAGTTATTTCAACAAGTACTACCACTCTATCAAGATAATGCATTTCTGTTACTATGGAGTGATCAAATCAATCTCTATTCCCCATTTGGATTTTATCCATGTGGAGAACTTAAGCAATACAAACAGTCTCACCAGGCCCATTCTTACACTCAAAAAAAATTTAGTCAGTTATCACAAGATGAAAAAGATACAATTTCTTCACTTTATCATTCTACAAATGAACTCAGACCTACTCGAACTGCGGTAGACTGGGAAACCTTATTTACTATGGATACAGTTGATCTTTATTTGAAAGTTGAAAAGAATAAAATTAAAAATTATTTTTTAAAAAACAAAGGACAAGACTTAACAGATATCATTCATGAGTACGGAGAAATATCCTCCGAGCTCATTCAAGCTGGAACCCTATGGACACCAGAAAAATTAAACGCTTCCTATGTTACTTTAAATGCATTTCAACTTAAACCAGGAAGCTACTTTAAACATTTTATCGAGGACTATGCTGATATCAGTATTAAAAGTATTGGAAAACAAACTGTATTCGAGTTTAACGGGGAAAGCTATGAACTCGCTACCGAAGATTTTTTACAAGGAGTCTTTGGACCTGGACGTTTTGATGAACTAGACCTACCATATTTATATATTCCTGGGGCAACGAGTATATAATCTCATTTCAATTTATAGGCGATATGGGCTTTAACAAACATAGCAATTGAAACTCCCCAACAAATATACGTAACAATGGGTATTTGATTAAAATGCGTTATAGTTAGATCTTTCATCATGATAATTCCTCCCATAAAAAAGCTTGATGCTAAAACCATCATTCCGAGGAAATATAAACTTTTTGATAAATGATTAATTTCATTATTTGTTTTCTCTAAATGGATATCAAATTGATACTTCTTACGAGTAAGATCTTTCAAAAACCATTTAAGGTGTCTTGGAACAATTTTCATTGAATTGATTAAATCTCTACTCATCCAAGCAACATCTTCTAAAAGTGCATCTTTCGAGACAAGTTCTGTCGCAATTGGTTTAATTTCAGATTGAATAATATCAAATATATTAAGATCAATTCCAAGAGATTTTCCAACACCATCAAGTGTAACAAGAGCTCTAAAAATAATGAACCACTCTCTTGGTAAATAAAGGTGATGTCTATTAAGTGTTGTTACCAGAGCATGAAATAATGCTGCCACATCTAGTTCTTGCACTGACAGTCCAATAAATGGAGTAAGAGCTTCTCTTATATCTCTTACAAGAACATCTGGATTGGGAACATCTTCAAAGTCAGCTACATCTAAAAATTCAAGTACTAAATTTTCATAATTATTTGAGAGAAGAGCAAACAATATTGCAACAAGATTGGATCGATTTTGTTTTCCTAAATGCCCCACTAATCCAAAGTCGAGTAATCCAATGTTCCCATTATTTAGTAAGTAAAAATTCCCTCCGTGAAGATCAGCATGAAAAACACCGTCAACCAGCATATTATGCATAAATAACTTCACACCTTCAATAAGTTTTTCCTTAAGTTTAGGATGAAATTCGACATCTTCGATTTGGTTAAAGGGCTTACCATCGAGATAATCCATTACAAGAATTTTAGATGTAGAATACTCTTTATAGATTTGTGGAATAACAAATATTTTATTTTTATCAATTTTTTCAATTGCTTCTTTAATTTTTTTACTATTATTTGCTTCAATTAAAAAATTTAGTTCTAGTTGAATTGCTTTAAAAAAATCTTCAATGGCCCTTGAGAAGCCTAAGTATTTGAAGTCTTCGAAATTTTTCTCAAAAGTATTAACAATAAAAAGCATTAATTCAAAATCTTGCAAAAGTGACTTTGTAATTTTTGGTCGTCTTACTTTAACAACGACATCTTTTCCATCTATAAGTTTAGCCTTATAGACACAACCAATTGAAGCAACCCCAATTGGTTCCTCATCAATACTTTGAAAGATTTCTGATAATGGTCGACTTAATTCTAACTCTAATCTTTTCTCAATCGATGAAAATTTAACGGGTTTTACTTCATTCTGAAGTTTTTTTAACTCTGTTATAAATTTTTTATCAAAAAGATCTTCTCGTGTTGCTAAGAGTTGACCTAGTTTTATAAAGCTTGGACCTAGCTCTTCAAAGGATTTTCTTAGTCGACTCCCCACTGACTCCCAAAATTCATATTCATTTTGGTTTAGTTTCTTATATCGTGACTCAGGTAAAACAAAATTGGGGATGAGTGAGTGTAAATTGGCCCTTATAATAAATTCATCAAACCCATGTTTGGCTAAAACAGTAAGAATTTCTCTGAATCTAGAGACATTTTTTATCGTTTTAGTGATACCAATACCAGTTTTAATTATATTCATATAAGTATTTTAAATCACATTCTTATTTGAACAAGCTTTGGCCAATTATTCCCTAATCTTCTGAGGGCTCAGCATAATAAATTTCTATTTGATTATCATCAGGATCTGCAATACAAGTTGAATAATAACCTTTGCTATAGTCAAAATCTTGCGGTTTCCATTCAAAATGATAACCATATTGTGACAGCTCATGATAAACCTCATCAACTTTGTTTTTATCTGATACAAAAATAGAAAGTTTAGCTATGCCTGTCTTAAAATCATTTTGAACATTTATCAGATGATTTTTTTGTTCAGTAAGGAGAATACCAAAGTTTCCCCAGTAACCAACATAGTCACCTGTTTTATCTTTTTTATTTAAAGTTAATACTTGATAAAAATAATCATAAAACTGTTCACTATCCGAAAGATTTAAGACTTTGAGATGAACAACACCGACATGACTATGAAAAACTTCACTCATAAATAACCTTTGTAATAAATAACTTCTATTAAAGACAATAATTTCATTCTA
This sequence comes from uncultured Bacteriovoracaceae bacterium, assembly GCA_964342535.1. GTDB lineage: Bacteria > Bdellovibrionota > Bacteriovoracia > Bacteriovoracales > Bacteriovoracaceae. Next base: position 17,833 of record CAYFHZ010000005.1, read on the forward strand.
CGCTAGAATATTTCCTTATGTATAAGATTTTAATCCTTTTTTTACTATTAACAAACTCACAGCTCTTATTTGCCAACGAAAGTTGCTCAAGGACAGCTACAATAAATTATCAAAAAGTTTTGGTTGACGCAGGTAGTAGGAAAAGAGGTGAAGGTCTTCGCTTCTTTCTCGAAAAAGATCCAGTAAGTAAAAAGTTACTTGATCATTATCAAGAAAAAGATAAACCCACGATCTTAAATGCATCTGTAAGTACAGCTGGGTCACTTATGATTCTGGCAGGTCTTGTCCAAACAAGTAATGCCCAAGACGTACAACAATCAAATACCCTTATCTACACCGGGGCCCTTCTTGTCGCATTAAATTATTTAGTTTCAAGAACTTTAAAGCTTAATAACGAAAAAGTACTAGACGAAGCTGTAAAGGAATACAACAAAAGAAATACACCACGTATTTACTTCTCTCCCTATAATGATAATAATGGGAATTCCGCAGTCGGCTTAGGAATACAACAGGAGTTTTAAATTGGAAGCTACAGGAAAATGTTATAAATGTGGTACTGAAATTCACATTGATCATATTGAAAGAATTGTTCGCTCAGAGGAATGCCCAAAATGCTTTTCTCCTGTGCGTTCTTGCATGATGTGTGAGTTTTATGATACTAAATCCTACAATGAGTGTAGGGAGCCAATGGCCGAAAGAATTACAGAAAAAGAAAAGTCTAACTTTTGTGATTTTTATCGTTTTGGACCTGGAGCAGATCCGAAAGCCGTTAAGAATGATGCTCTGGCCATGGCCGAGGCCCTATTCAAAAAATAATTAAGGAGAATAATATATGTCACACCCTATGACACTTAAAGGAAAACAAGCTCTTGATAATGAACTTAATCAACTTATTAAAGTTGATAGAGAAGAAGTGAAAACTGCAATTGCAGAGGCAAGAGAGCATGGAGACTTAAAGGAGAATGCTGAATATCATTCCGCAAAGGAAAAGCAAGGACATATTGAAGGCCGAATTGCTGAACTTCAGGCAAAAATAGCTGGAGCTAAAGTCATTGATGTTGCAAGTCTTAGTGGTGAAAAAATTGTATTCGGTGCCACAGTGACATTATATAATGATGAAAAAGATGAGACAAAAACAATCCAAATTGTTGGCGAGGACGAAGCAAGTTCAGAAGATAATAAAATTTCCTATAATAGCCCGCTTGGAAAAGCGCTCATTGGGAAAGAAGAAGGCGACGAAGTTATTGTAAAAGCTCCTAAAGGCGATGTTGTCTACGAAATTGAATCATTCGAATTTGTATAAAGCGAAATGAATTGGAACTCAACATTCCTCTCTCTTGCTCCAAGAAATAAACCTTCTCAAAGCATGTTGAAAATTGAAGATGCTGGGGTAAAAAAAATTCAAGATTTTCTTTGGATTACTCCTTTGCGAATTCAAGAAGTTCCCAAATTAAGTACCTTCGACCAAATTGATGTTGATAAACTTTTTATAGGTAAAGCAAAATTTATTCATGTAAAAGCAGTTCCTGCATTTGGAAGAAGAGGAAAAAAAAAGGTTCAACTATTCAATATTCAAGCTGTTGCAAAAGATGTTTTTTCTGAGAATTATATAAACATGAAATGGTTTAATAGTTACCCTAGCTTAAGAAAACAATTAGAACAGCTAGAAGACTTTACATTTATGGGAGTTGCTACTGATTACAAAGGCTCAGTTCAATTTATCAACCCTAAAATCAATCCAAATCAAGCCTATAATAACAATGAAAAAATGTTAATTGAATACCCTACTGTTAATACAGTACCCGGTAGTCAAATTCAAAAAATATTCAATTATATTCCAAGTGAGTTATGGGACACAAACCTTAACGAATGGGATCATTTTATTTCACATAAACTAAACCTCCCAAGTGTTGTGCAGTCTTTTAAGTATGTTCATGGTATTGAAAGCTCTTCTTCAGAGACACTACAAAAAGCGAAAGAGAGGATTATTTACCAAGAGTTTCAAGAAAACCAATTAAAACTCTTAGCAAGAAAACTAAAAAGTAAAAAGCTCAAAGCACCTAAGCTTACAATCTTAAATAAAGATTTTACTTCATTCGAAAATCTTTTTTCATATTCTTTTACATCCGATCAATTAAAAGTTTTAGAACATATATGTTCTGATTTTACATCTGGACATCAAATGATGAGACTTATTCAAGGAGATGTAGGATGCGGAAAAACAACAGTCGCTATTATGAGTATGCTTCTCATAGTAAAGAATCATTTTCAAGTTGCTTTTATGTGTCCTACCGAAGCCCTTGCTACACAACATTTTAAAACATTAGAGAATCTAAAAACAAACTTCAATATCTCACTACTCTTAGGATCTACGAAGGCCAGTGACAAAAACACAATTTATCAAGAATTAGAAAATGGTACCATCAATATTATTATAGGAACTCATTCACTTATTCAAGATAATATAAAATTCGACAAACTCGGTCTCGTTATCATTGACGAACAGCATAAATTTGGAGTAGAGCAACGCCAAAAATTAACTTTGAAAGGCCAAGGTGTTCATACACTTATCATGACGGCAACACCAATTCCAAGAAGTTTACAATTGGCCCAATATGGTGATTTAGACATATCAACCATTCGAACGATCCCCAAGGGTAGAAAAGGTGTACAAACCAGAATTGTTACAGAGAGTACCTACCCTAAATACCTCTCATTTTTAAAAACACGTTTAGAACTAAGTGAACAAATTTATATCGTAGCCCCAGCAATTGAAGAATCTGAAACTCTTGATATTAAGAATGTTAATTCTATTTTTGAGCAGTATAAAAAATATTTCCCAATGCACACAATTGATGTTCTTCATGGACAACTTAAATCACATGAGAAACAATCAGTTATGGATCAGTTCAAACAAGGCAAGATTGAAATATTGATTTCTACTACAGTTATAGAAGTAGGAATTGATGTCGCAAATTCAACAGTCATGACTATTTATAACCCAGATCGTTTTGGTTTAAGTTCCCTACACCAACTTCGAGGGCGTGTTGGTCGATCAGAAAAGCCTGGATTTTGTTTTTTAATATCAGATAAATCAATGTCTACTGAGTCACTTCAACGAATAAAAGTTATCGAAAAAACTTCTGATGGTTTCGAAATTGCTGAAGCCGACTTAAGAAATAGAGGTCAGGGAGATTTATTTGGCGCTAATCAATCAGGTCATTTAAGTCAGTTTAAAATTGCTAATATTGTTGAGCATTTATCAATTTTTGAGAAAGCTACTCAAGATATTGAGAAATTGAGAAAAGATTCTCCTGAAGTTCTCAATAACTTACTTCTTAACTATTTAGAGGATACAAAAGTTTCAACTACTATCTAATGAAACTTTTCGCTATAATGTAAATATGATTATTTTAGAAATTATACAGTCAAAGGATACTAGAAAGATGGGACATTTTAAATTCTTTCAAAACAGTATCATTCTTGGTCCTACAATTGACTATGATCTCCCACTTCCTCTAGAGGGACAAGATTCATTACAAATAAAAATTGAAGATAAAAAACTTATTTTACACATTCCTCAAGGTGTTATTGTACATGTAAATAAGCTAAGAACTTCAGGCCAAAAAACTCTGACAAAAGAAGATTTAATCCAGGTTGAAACAAATCAACTTGTTATCAAGGATTTTCAAAAAACAATCTATACATCTAGAAAAGAAAAACTAAACGAAAACATAGAAAAGATTGAAACTCAATATTCTGAACTCATTCCAATTTTACAAGAAATAAGTGCCAAAGCATGAAGCAATCATATAGCAATTACTTAAAAACAAGTGATGAAGAGCAAATTTTTTATACGATAAACTTTAAGCCTTCAAGTTCCTCTAAAAATGTACTCATCTTTAATTATGGTTTAGTCTGTAGCCACCATCACTGGCAATATCAAATTGATTATTTTGATCAATTAGGTTTACCTATTCTCATGTATGATTACCGAGGACATTTTCAATCAAGCGGGATAACACATTTAGAAAACATCAACTTTTTTCGAATGGCAACTGATCTCAAAGAGCTAATTGAACATTTACAAATTAAAGATGCAATCCTTTTAGGTCACAGTATGGGGGTTAATCTTTGTTTGGAATTTGCAAAACGTTTTCCTAATGACTTAAGTAAAATGGTTCTCATATCTGGTTCAACTCTTCCTGTTCATAATATAATGATGAACACTCATCTCACCGGAACTCTAAAACCGTATATCATAAAAATTTTCAAGAAATTTCCAAAAGAATTTTCGTTATTTTGGAAGTTTGGTGGTTGGAATCCAGTCATCAAAAAAATGATACATCAAGGAGGCTTCAATACAGATCAAGTCTCTGATGAATTTATTGAAATATATTTAAATAAAATTGGTCGCCTTGGACCAGAACTATTCTTTCAACTAATAGATCAAATGCAACAGCACGATATAATGGCATACCTATCACAAATAAAAACACCTACTCTATTAATTGGAGGGAATAAAGATAAAGTGATTCCTAATTACATTCAAAGACTCATTAATAGCAAAATGATAAACTCAGAACTTTATATTATCCACAAAGGAAGTCATGTTCCACAAGTCGATTTTTATAATGAAGTAAATGAGAGAGTAGAGTTATTTATTCGATAGAAAGGATAGTAATGGAGAGAAGAGTCTTTTCTTTGCAGACTCAACTTGAGATTTTTTATATTCTTGATGTGAAGCCTCACCCTTAGTATTTTCAATATGACTTTCATT
>CAYFHZ010000006.1:0-22218 GCA_964342535.1 uncultured Bacteriovoracaceae bacterium
CATACTTGAGTTCATTTAGTGTTTGTTCAAAAATGTTAAACTCAAAGGGTTTGTAAATAATCTTATCAATATGTTCTGTATTTTTCTGAGTGATTTTGGGGTCTCCCGTTTGCATTATAATTTTTAAATTGGGATGATCTTTTTTTATAATTTCACAAAACTCAGCACCGTTTGACCTTGGCATATAATAATCAACGATAACTAGTGAAATATATCTTTGATATTCTCTAAATAATTCAAGAGCCTCGATTGGATTATGTGCCATATGGATATTTTCTTTTGGAATACCATAAAGTTTTAAATAATCTTGGAGAACATCAAGTATTCCTTTATCATCATCTATCACCAATACATGGTTAATCATACAAACTCCTTGAGACCTAATTCATTTTAAAGTTAAAAAAGAAAAATCACAATCAGAGTACTTTTTTCAAAATTTTGAAGAAGAATTGTCTATGTTTTAACAAAAAATAATTTTTAGAAAAAAAACTGGGAGCTTTAAAAATAGTCTTAGCATGAGAAAGACGTCTAAATCCCTCAATACCATGATAATGGCCAATTCCTGATGGCCCAACCCCTCCAAATGGAGCATCATCTACGGCCACATGAGTTAATGTATCATTAATGGCCATACCACCAGCAACGACATTGTTTTTAAAAAAATCTTCATCTTCTCGTTTATGAGTAAAAAGATAAAGTGCTAGTGGATTATCATGTTTACGTATATGACCAAGAGCGTCCTCAGTGTTTTGAATTCCAATTACTGGAAGAATAGAGTGGAATATTTCTTCTTGCATAAGAAGCATTTCATGGGACACATTTGTAACCAAAGTCGGTGGGATCATTTGTTCCTTAGACTCTAGTTTGACAGGATGAACCTTTGCACCTTTTGCAATCGCATCTTCGATTACTTTTTTAGCTCTATCAAAGTGAGCTGGACTATGTTGAAAAGTCATTTGAAAAATTCCATTTTTTTCAAAATTTAATTCAGCGAAGTAAGCTTTAAATAACTCAATAAACTCATCAATCAAGTGATGAGGTAAAAGAACGTAATCTGGAGCGACACAGACTTGTCCTGCGTTAATTGTTTTTCCTGCAACTAAAGATTTCACAGCGTGCTTCAAAACTTGTTTATCAGTTATGATAGCCGGAGACTTACCTCCAAGTTCCAGCGTGACTGGAGTAAGATTTTTCGCTGCTTCAATTGCCACTTTTTGTCCAACAAAAGTCGAACCTGTAAAAAAGAGATGATCGAATGGAAGTGTTGAAAAACTTTTACCAACCTCACTATCTCCTTCAATAAAAACGATATCATCAGTTAATTCTTTAAGAGCCTCTCTTATGACCTTATTTGTTTGAGGAGTAAACTCACTCATTTTTACCATTACCTTATTTCCTGCAGCTAAAGCTGTCACAATAGGAGGTATACTTAGATATAATGGAAAGTTCCATGGAACAATAACACCGATGACTCCTAAAGGCTGATACATAACTGATACTTGAGATGGGGCCAATAAAATTCCTGAATGACGCTTGGAAGGTTTCATCCACTTTTTTAGTTTCTTCAAGGTATAGTTAATAAATTGAATAGTTGGTAAAAAGTCAGATAGGAGTGAGTCGTAATGACTGCGATGGCCGAAGTCTTGTGCTAGAGATGTATACAGATTGTCTTCTTGAAGTTTTAAGCTGTGCTTTAATGTCAGAATTTTTTTCTTTCTTAAATCATAAGAAGGATATGGTCGTTTTAAAAATAAATCTTTTAACTTAATAAGCGTATGATTTAAATCAACATTATGGTTATGATTACTCATTTGTTTTTTGTTCCTCTGTTATGATATTCTAGTTTAAAATAATTTATATATCATAGGAGGTCTTTATGACAATTAATACTGGAATTGAAGAAGCAAAACGCTCAGAAATTGCAAATTCATTATCAAAATTATTAGCTGAATCTTACACTTTATATTTAAAGACGCATAAGTATCACTGGAATGTTACGGGGCCAATGTTTCAATCATTACACTTGATGTTTGAAACTCAATATAATGAGCTAGCATTAGCAGTGGATGAAATAGCTGAAAGAATAAGAGTATTAGGGGTAAAAGCACCTGGGTCATATACTGAATTTTCAAAATTAAGTGAAGTTAAAGATGATCCAAGAGTCGATATTGTTGCAAATGATATGATTACTCAACTTCTTGCTGATCACGAGCAAGTTACTAGAACAGCAAAGGCAATTTTACCGCAACTTGATGGTGCCAATGATGAAGGAACAAATTCTTTACTTGGAGCAAGAATTGAATACCACGAAAAAACGGCTTGGATGCTAAAAAGCCTTCTTGGTTAATTAAGGAGACAAAGCTTTAATCGTGGAATGAATATTTTTTTAATATATGAATGATTTTGTAATTTGATTATTTGATATAGGGGGAGGGGAATGCCAATGAAAATTTCAAGAAGGAAATTTATCGAAAACTCAATGAAAGTTGCAGGTGCAAGCTATGCAAGCTTTCATGCCCCTTATATCATTGCAAAAAAAACTCCAACTGTCAGAGTCCTTGGAACCCATGTTACATTACAAGAAGAGTTACGACAGTTGGCAATGAAAGAACTTGGAATTAACCTTGAATTTGAGCCGAAAGGTAGTGCTGCAGTTCTACATAAAGCAGCAGCAAATCCATCGTCATTTGATCTTTATGAGCAATGGTCAGATAGTATTAATATTTTATGGCAAGCGAAAGCTATTCAACCCATTGAAATTGAAAGATTAAAGTATTGGAGTGAAATAAATTCTCTTACTAAGAAAGGGAGAGTTTCTCCAAGTGCTGCTTTGGGTGCAGGAGATGCTCCATATAAGTTACTTTACTTACAAGAAGATGGAAGTCTTGGTTCTCAGCCTACTTCAACTATTAGCTTTATGCCATATGTGCATAATGTTGACTCATTTGGGTATAACACAAATTTTATATCTCGTGGCAAAGCTTATGAAACTGAAAGCTGGGGATGGCTTTTAGATGAACGTTATAAGGGAAAAGTCGCACTTGTAAATGCACCTACGATTGGTATTTTCGATAGTGCCTTAGCCGCACAAGCACAAGGCTTAATTAAATTTAATGACATTGGAGACATGTCTATTCCTGAAATTGATAAATTGTTTGAGATTTTATCAAGCAAAAAGAAAGAGGGGCATTTTGCAGGATTTTGGAGTTCTGTTCCACAGTCAATTGACTATATGGTCGACAAAAGAGTTCATCTTGAAAGTATGTTTTCTCCAGGAGTATCAGGAGCAAGAGGCAGGGGGCTACCTGTTGTTTATGCTGCTCCAAAAGAAGGATATAGAGCTTGGCATGGAGTTATGTGTCTTTCTTCAAAAACTACAGGGCATGTAAAAGAAGCAGCATGTAAATATATGAATTGGTGGCTATCGGGTAAGCCAGGAGCCTTTATTGCTAGACAAGGATATTATATTTCGAATCCAGAAAGATCGAAGTCTCTACTCCCAAAGTATGAATGGGATTACTGGTATGAGGGAAAAGAAGCGACTCAAGACCTAAAGGGGACTGATGGAAAAATATCTGTAAAAGCTGGAGAGGTTAGAAATGGTGGTTCATACCTTAAAAGATTTTCAAATATTGCGGTATGGAATACCGTTATGAATAATTATGATTATAGTCTTGAAAAATGGTATGAATTTTTGAATGCATAAATTGAGAAGTAATTTAATATGTTAAATAAATTTTCTATAAAATATAAAATTTTATTAGGTATTCTTATTGTTCTTGCAGCTTTCTTTGCTCTGAATTTATTTAACTTGTATTCAATCGACTCTATAAAAAACTCATATAATAAAATGATTTCATATGCTCAGAAAATGAATCATATACTTCAGATAGAAAAAAGTATTACTGAGATACAAAGAGAGGCATTGGTTTATGGTGAAACAGGTAAATATACAATAATTGATAAAATGATTTCGAATAATGATGAGATTAAAGAACGACTCAAGTTGATACGAGTTTCGGATATTGATGATCAAGATAGTAAAATACTTAATTATATGGATAAGATAATTGATGAGTATGGTGTCAATATATCTCAACTCGTTAAACTTCATGATGTGAGATCAAAACTGGTTAAAGAAGAATTACCAATTGTATTTAATCGTGGTTCCAACTTATTAAAAGAAGAAATTAAAAAAATAGAACTCTTAAAGAATAAAGATAAAGTTCTTCTTTATCAAGAAGCATTACAGCTTTGGCTTGAATCTTACTTAAAGGCCAATGGATTTTTGAGAGAAAGGAAATTCTCATACAGGCAAGAGGTCCTAGAATTCCTTTCTGAAATGGAAGAAAAAAACAATCAGTTACTCGTTTTTCATAAGAATACTCAAGAGCAATATGAACAATTGGGTAGTGAAATTGAAAGTTTTCGTCTCGTCTTCACTCAAGCTATTCAGGCAAATCGGAACTATCTTTCACTTGTGAATGTTGTTATGGCCGGAGAAGCACATGAGTTTTCAATTTTGGCAAAAAAGTTTTCGACTAAGAGTGAAGTTGAATTAAAAAGTTTAAGAAATGAATCTGCAAATATCATTGATAAAAATTTATTAATTGTCGTCATTACTCTTGTCGGAAGTATTCCTTTTTTGTTTTTTATTCTTATCTATTACAAGAAAAATATAACAGATGCTCTTACAAGTATAACATTACGGTTTAAAGCTCTTGTTGAAGGAGATATGGAAGGGGATATACCTGGATTAAATAGGTATGATGAAGTTGGAGATTTAGCACGAGCAGCAGATAAATTTAAAGAAATGGGAGAGAATTTAAATTTTGCTAAATTGGAAGCAGAAAGGGCCATGCGAATTAAATCTGAATTTTTAGCAAATATGTCTCATGAAATAAGAACACCAATGAATGGTATCTTAGGAATGGTCTCTATCCTTTCCGAAACAAAGTTGACTGAAGAACAACAAGGAATGTTAAATATTATTACCTCTTCAGGGGATGGACTATTAACTATTTTGAATGACATTCTAGATTTGAGCAAAGTTGAATCAGGTATTTTTTCCCTTGAAAGAGAACCCTTTAGTTTAAAGGAATGCATTGAACATATTTGCTTTCTTTTTAGTAAACCTGCAATGGAAAAAAATATAGAATTTAAAACTGTTGTAAATTGGGATAATCTGCCAGATTATTTAATGGGAGATATTACTCGCCTGAAACAGATTTTAATTAACCTTTGTAGTAATGCGATTAAATTTACTAACAATGGCTCGGTTACTTTTTTTGTTGAGGCAGCAGAAAGTATTGATGAAAAAGTCATTGTTAAGTTTTCCATCGTTGATACAGGTATAGGAATTGACGAGGATATTCAGGATAGTCTTTTCAATGCATTTACCCAAGCAGACACTTCAATTACTCGGCGTTTTGGAGGAACGGGCTTGGGGCTTGCAATTTCTTCTAAGCTTGCAGAAGCGATGGAAAGTAAAATTCTTGTAGATAGCAAAAAGGGACAAGGATCAACGTTCTCAGTTGAGTTTCAATTTGATACTGCTCTTGATATTCTCAAGGAAGACAAAGATGAAATTGTTGAAATTCAAAAAAGTCTACGTATTTTGATAGCAGAAGATAATAGAGTGAATTTTTTAGTGGCATCTAAAATGTTAACTCGCTTAGGACATCAATTTGACCATGCTCTTAATGGGTTGGAAGCTTGTGAGCTTGCCAAGAAAAACGAATATGACTTAATCCTTATGGATATGCAAATGCCTCTTATGGATGGAATTCAAGCAACGGTTAAAATACGAGAATTCAATGAAAATATTCCGATCATCGCACTAACAGCAAATGTTATGCAAGAAGATCAAGAACGTTGCTTAAAATCAGGAATGAATGACTTTATTTCAAAACCGATCAAGTTCAAAGACCTCAAGGAGTTTCTCTATTATCTAGATGAAGCTTCGTCTTAATTTGATTTCTTTTTCCATTTAACTGCGTATAAATCATGTCTTCTATCTTTTAAATTTCTAACAGCACCATGACTTCTTGCTTCAAGGAGAACATCAGTTCTTAAATCTGCAATTGTAACCATTTCAACATTTGGAGTGGCTTCTGCAGCAATACCATCCATTGGAAAAGGAAAGTCACAAGGAGTAAAAATAGCACTTTGTGCGTATTGGATATCGAGGTTTTTGACCCTTGGAAGATTTCCAACGTTTCCAGCCGTTGCAACATAAATTTGATTTTCAATTGCTCTTGCTTGACAACAAAAACGAACTCGACAGTAACCTTGACGATTATCTGTTAAGAAAGGAACAAATAAAAATTGAATTCCTTGATTTACAAGATGTCTTGTAAGTTCTGGAAACTCACTATCATAGCAAATTAAGACACCGATTGGTCCACAGTCGGTATCAATAACTTTTACCTCATCTCCCCCTTCGATCTTCCACCAATATTTTTCATCAGGGGTAGGATGTATCTTGGCTTGTTCGTGAATACTTCCGTCTCTAAGGCATATATAGGAAATATTTCTTACTTTACCATCATCTGTTTCTGTTGGGTGGGAACCGGCAATAATATTGACATTATATTTTACGGCAAGACCTTGGAAAAGTTCTTTAATTTGCTCGGTGTACTTAGTCATATGTTGAATTGCAATTGAGGGTGAAACCTCTTCATTTTCAATAGATAATAATTGCATGGTAAAGAGTTCTGGGAAGAGTAGAAAATCTGCCCTATAGTCACCAGCAACATCTACATAATACTCTGCAATTGTCGCGAATTCTTCAAAACTTGATACGGCTCGTTGTTGATATTGAACAGAAACAACACGAACAGATTTTTCTTTAAGGTTTTGACTTTTTCCTCCATAAACTGCTTCATACTCAGTGTTATGCCATAGAAGATGAACGGCATAACCTTTACTTTCTTTATCATCGGGAAGGTAATTTTTAAGGACACCAAGAACCTCAAAGCCTTGTCTGAGGTGAAACCCAAGTGTTGGATCATTAATTTCCTTACTTTTTACTTTTTCAATATAATCTTGAACATTTTTTACTTTCTTAGCTCTTTTGTGATAATTGGGAATTCTACCCCCGAAAACGATTCCCTTGAGTTGGTAAAATTGGACAAGTTTAACTCTCTCTTTGTATATTCGATGACCGATTCGAATACCTCTTTGCCCAGGAATAACACATGTTTCATATCCATATAAGTATTCACCATTTTCGTCGTGAGTAGAGGCAAAGCCATTAGCAGTGATAGAGTCCCATGTATGTTTTGAAAGGGCTTTGTCCTCTGAAATGAGAAGACTTGCAGAATATGCAATAATCTCATTATCTTTGAGTACAACAAAACAACCTTCTTTGAAGTTTGTGATTTGTCCTCTTATATTTTCTTTTGTATAATTTTCCCAACCAGGATAAGCTTTTTCAGTTATTTTGATGATTTTAGGAATGTCTCGTAAAGTCGCATTTCTAACTTCAATAATTCTATCAGATTTCACAAAGTACTCCATTTAGTTTATTTTGTTTAAAATATTAACATAATTTAAAGAGAAAAGGACACTTGCAATGTCAAACAGGAAAAAAATATCTAAGGATCTTCAAGAGTTAGTCTCGTGGTCAGTTGATCTTTTGGGACAGGCCATTAAAATTGAATATGGTAATAAAAGGTTTCAACAAATTGAAAAATTAAGAGTTGCGATGAAGGGCCTTAGAGGTCTTGATGATACTTCAACTTACGATATTTTAAAGAAGGAATTTAAAAAAATTCAAAAACTTACTGATCAAGAACTATCAGAAATAGGAACATCATTCACATTTATGATGGAGTTGATAAATCGCTGTGAGAGTGCATTTAGATCTATGAAGCTAGATCATAGAGAATATGAGTTAAGTCATGAGAAACCACATGCTATCATTATGGTACTTACAGCTCACCCAACAGAGGCACGTAGTCCTGAAATTTTAAAAATATTTTCTCAAATTCAAAATATATTAATTGATAAATTAAAAAGAAAAAATCCTATGTTGGACCAAGAGGTGAAACATCTATTACAACTTGGTCTTAAGGTATCGGTAGCAAGAGAAAAAAAGCCAAGTATCTTAGATGAAGCTGAAAATATTTATAGTTATATTTTAAGCTCAGAAATATTAGACGAACTTATTAACTTTTCCAAACATGATTTAAATGTCATGTTTAGAGCGTGGGTTGGAGGAGATAAAGATGGTCATCCAGGTGTTGATGAAAAAGCGATGGTACAAAGTTTAAATTTATCTCGTTTATACCTTGTCGAATATATTCAACTGAAACTATCCAAAGTTGAAAAATCAATCGGACTTATTAAATCCACTACTCAACCTCTAAAAATACTTTTAAAAGAGTTAAATAAGCAGGTTCTGCAGTTAAAGAAAATCAATGATGAAGATGGATATAAAGTCGTGCATTTAAAGAATCTATTAAATGAGCTGAGTAGTGAGTATGAAAAAATCATTCATGCTACATCACCAAGACTTGATGAGATTAAAAAATTACTTTGGATTTTCCCTGCTGTAGTCGTTCCACTAGAAGTTAGAGAGGATAGTGAAGTAGTTGCGGGGGCACTGGCTGCCAAAGAAACTTATGCCATTGAAAGAATGTTAATAACTCTAAAAAATATATCTGAGGGACTTGAGTCAAAATGGTACGTTAGAGGCTTTGTCTTAAGTATGGTCCAAAGTGAAAAAGATGTTATTAATGGATATGATCTTCTCTATAAAATATTTCAATCATATGCTATTCCAGTTGTTCCATTGTTTGAAAATGAAAATGCATTGACCCATGGGCCAGCGATACTAGAAAAATATTTTAAAGTTAAAAAAGATGTTTTATCCACACATAAAACAAGATGGGGAAGTCGATATGAAATTATGGTTGGATACTCTGACTCATCAAAAGAAAATGGAGTACTTCCTAGTAGATTACTTGTTTCAAATTCATTAGGTGAAATCGAAAATGTACTAAGAAAGAAAAAATTAACACCTGTATTCTTTCACGGTTCAGGTGGAAGTATTGAACGTGGTGGTGGTTCTATAAAGGAGCAAACAAGTTGGTGGCCTAAGTCAGCACTCTCTATCTTTAAGGCCACAATTCAAGGGGAAATGGTTGCGAGAACTTTTGGAGACAAGAACATCTTTAGAAGCCAGATCTTTAAAATTGTAGATCAACTTCCTTTACAAGATAAAGTTCAAAAAATTTCCAAAGCAGAACACAAGGTTTTAGAAAACTTTTCTGAAAGGGTTAAGTCGGAATATCGAAAAATGATAGCATCTGAGGATTTTTTAGAGCTTGTTAGAGAAGCGACTCCTTATTCACACTTGAGTCATCTCAAAATTGGTTCTAGACCTAGTAAAAGAGCTGGGAATGGAAAAGCAACGAGTTTGAGAGCGATACCATGGATATTATGCTGGACACAAACGAGAATCTTATTTCCTGTATGGTGGGGAGTAGGTACGGCTTTTCAAAATTATAAGTCTCAAGATTTAAATGTTCTTAAAGGACTTTATGGGAAAGATCCTTTATTTACATCCTATCTAAATGCATTAGGTTTTACTCTTGCAAAAGTAGAACTTGCCGTTTTTAAAATGTATGTAGAAAACTCTTCACTTTCAACATCTTCTAAAAAGCATTTTGTAGAGGTATTTGAAGCTGAGTATTTGGCGGCTAAGAAGTTTTATTTCAAAATGACTGGTAAGAAAGAGCTTCTATGGTTCAGACCGTGGTTACAGCAAAGTATTGATTATAGGTCTTCGATGATACACCCAATAAATTTAGTACAAATTGAATCTGTAAGACGCAAAAATTTTAATATGTTTGTAGACTCAGTGACTGGAGTTTCTTGTGGAATGTTAACGACTGGTTAATTGCAAAAGCCACTCAGTGGCAGCTAGTCTGTTTTTAAAAACTTGGTAAGGACAAGGAAATGCTTTCTGTAAAGCTTCCTGTTTGTCATGATCATGTTTTTTATAGGAAATTTTAGCAAATCCCTTACAGGTTTTTTCCAGGTGGGTTTTGTTTTCTTTAAACCATATGGCGAGTTTCTTTTTCGCTTCAAGGCTAAAAGCTTTTTCTCCTTTAACTTCAATAGAAAATGCAAAATTACTTTGTGTTTCAAGTTTCTTTAAAAGATTAAAGAAATCAATTTCATCTTGTTCCATGCGAGGAAGATAGATAGAAAGATGATATAGATTCTCTTGAGGTTGGGCGCAGCTAAACATTTGAAGTTTCCACAGATTGAGCTTTTTGTGTTTTAACTATCATAAATATTGAAACAAATAAGATCGCAATGGAAATCAAAATGACCACGATACTTTCTGGGATAATCTTCCACTTCATAGAGATGGCAATGAGCGCAGTACCAAGAGCGTAACCTAAAGAGTGAGCAACACTGGCAAGCCCAAGTTTTTTGCCAAAAACATTAGTTTTATCATTATTCTCTTTGGATTCACTAGTAAGTCTAAGGTAGGCAGGTGGAATAAATGCTGTTGCTATAGATATAAAGAAAATAGATAGCCACATAAAAAAGTGTGAATCAGTTAGCATCATAATTATTGTACCAATAATAATAGAAATAGACCCAATTATAACTCTTGGTCTCCAGTTGTTTTTAAATAAACTAATGCTTATTTGTTGTAATATAACTGCGAGTAAACTTAATACGAGTATGATTTTTGCAAACATAATAGTTGCTTCTTGTCCGGTTAAGCTTAGAACGACTTTTAAGTGATGGCCTAAAAAACTATAGAGAACTCCTACAAATGCAGTAAAAATAAGGGCAAGTAAAATAGGAAACATGGATTCTTGAAAGCTTGTTTTCCATGACAATAAAAGGGCCTTAAAGTTAAAGCTTTTTTGTTCAATTTTTTGCTTTACTGGATGGTAGCTAAAAAGATTAAAGAGTGTAAGTAAGCTGACCCATACTGTTGCAAAATAAATGACAAATTCAAAATTGACTTGTTTGATAAGTACAAGAATTGGTCCTAGAATTCTTCCAAGATTAAGAAACATTGAATTTTTTGTCAGTACCTTGAGATGATTATGCTTGGGTGAAAGATCCAGTTGCCAGGCTTGAGAGACTGGGACGATGGCAGATGATAGTAGGCCATAAAATATTCGACTTAAAAAAACAAATAAGATTTTAACTGAAAGTGAAAGAGTAGTATTAAATAAAAATATTATTGTGAGGAGGGTAAAGGACAAACTCATTCCTAACATACCTATTCCCAATACTTTTTTTCTACCTAGGGAGTCACTTCTTGTGGCCCAATAAGGACCCATAAAGGTAAATAAAAAAGAACCAACACTTATTGCTCCAATTATATTTGCTGTAGTAACGCCTGTCTTTTCTGCAATATAAGGGATTGTGGTGTAAAGCACCATTTGGATACAAGCAAAGGTCAGAGTATTTAAGTATGCAATAGATAATTGTCCCATAGATTTCTCACTTGTCGGTAGTGCGTTATGTTTTATCAACTCGTGTACGGTTAGTCAATATTTTGTTTGACATACCAAACAGTGGGGCGTAGTAAATAAAAAAACACAAAACTAAGGAGAATAAAATGTTCATCAAAAAAATTTCAATTGTGTTATCGACTTTATTAATAGGCCTTTCAGCATCTGCAAACAGTGACCTTGAGTTACCAGGGGAAAAGTGGTTAGCATCACATACTGGTTATATTTGTAATGCTTTTGGCGAAGAAATTTCCGCACCTGCAAGTCATGCTCTATACAATGTTGAGTTTACAGGACTATCTACTGACAGCAGTTTAGATAATGTTCTTGTAAAAGCAAAATTTGAGCAAGATGGTGCAACTTGTAGTTATAGTCTTATTTTACTCGCAGATAACGCTGCCGGTACTACAACTTATGTTGACTCTAAAGCTTATGCAACAAGTGGTGCAAGCGATTGTTTAGCTGGTAAAGAATTATTAGATGAGCAATTAACAGCAAATAATTACTTATACTGGGGACATCCACATCATGTGTCTCTTGTAATTGAAGAAAATTCAGCTGCTACTTTATGTGGAGCAGGAGCTTTAACAGTTGCAGTTGACTTTGTTGTTTCAGGTGTTATTAGAAGATAAATTCTTAGAGGGAGGGCCATTAGTGCTCTCCTTTTATTGAGGTTATAATGAATCAAGCTTTAAAAATTCAGATGAGGTCATTTTTTAATTCTTTTGTAAGAGATTTTGCAGATGAAGCTTATGTTGATCTTTCTCAAGAATTTTTGGTTATTAAGCTTGATAACACTTCTTCTTTGAAAATTGAGATTGATTACTTTTCTCTTGTGGGTGCACATTTTTATAAAGATAAAATTGAAAAAATATCCCACGAAGTCCAAGAAATAAATTTTCATGAATGCTTAAATCTTCTTAATTCATGCTTGAATATTGATGATGATTTTATATTTTACGTTGAAAACAGTTATGAGTTCTTGAAACAGGTTTTAGAGCAAGCTCCTGTACAAAATGTTGGGGAAATGAACTATACAGCCTCTGAACAATCGCTACTTTTTGGACACCCTTTTCATCCTTATCCGAAAGCCAAAATAGGGATGAGTTATGAAGATATAAATAGTTACTCCCCTGAATTTCAGAAAACGATCCATCTTCTCTGGGTTGCACTTCCTAAAGAGATAATGGTGTCAAATATAGATTTTACTCATGAGTTAGCTAAGTTAAAAAAGTTTGATTTACCTAAGGAATATATTAACGAGAGTTACTTTCCTTATCATCCATGGCAATGGCAACAAATTTGTTTAAAGAATCCCAAATATGTTAATCTAAAAACACTTAATGGGAAAAATGAATTTGCAATTCTCTCATCAATGAGATCAGTTTATAACGAAAGTGCACCATATTGTTTGAAATTTTCTTTAGACTTAAAATTAACAAACTCAATTCGTCACCTCCAACCTGAAGAAGCAGGAAGAGGAAAACATTTGAAAGATGTTTCTACATTTTTAAAGTTAGACAATAAATTTCCAACCCTGAAAATTATTCATGAACCCTTTTATATAAGTTTCACAAATCTCAATGGCGAAGTTGTTCCTGAGGGGATGATTCAGTTTCGTGAAAACAGTTATTGCTTAAGACAAAAAAAATATTTATTAAGCACCTTGGTTGAGTATGATGAAAGAATAGGAAATACTCGTTTAAATGAATTTTTAGAAAGTAACAAAATAGATATTGAGAAATGGTTTACAACGTTCTTGGACGTGAGTTTTACTCCTATTATGGAGTTAGGTACAAAGTATGGTATCTATCTCGGCGCTCATTTACAAAATATTATTCTCGAACTTGACAATGGGTTACCAGTCCAAACTTATTTTAGAGATTGCCAGGGGACAGGTTATGATAAAAATAAACTAAATACGACATTGGCTTTTTACCCTGAATTAAAAAATGATCATGGAAATATATTAGACTCAGATGATGTGAATCATGTGTTTGGTTATTATTTAGTGGTCAATACCTTATTTGGGGTTATTGCAGCTTTAAGTGTTCGTGATAAAGATATTGAGAAAAAACTTCTTAATACTTTTTACAATAGACTACTTACTCAAAAAAATCCTTTTGCTAATTTTCTTACTCAAAGTCCAAAACTTGCCCAAAAGGGAAATTTTCGTTGTTCAGTAGAGAAGTATAATGAGAACACAATTGATAAACCTTGGAGTATTTATAATATGATTGATAATCCTATTTCTCTTAATTCCAAAAAATCATTTAGTGATGGAATATTATATCAGAGTGAATTGAAAAATGGTTGGTGTTTAAGTTATGAGCGCTTTAACCTTGATAAGCACCTTGAAATATTTCATAAATGGCATAATCAGGACTATGTCTCAAATTTTTGGGAAATGAATTTTTCTATTGAAAAACTTCAAAAGCATATTGAAGATATTTACAAGAATCCTTATCATGAAGCAGTTATACTTAATATTGATAATCAACCAGTTGGTTACTACGAAGTTTACTGGGCCACAGAAGATAGAATCGCTCCTTTTTGCTCACCAAAGGAATTTGATAGAGGGATTCATTTACTTATTGGTGAAAAGAAATATTTAAAAACCACCCTTGCTTATGAATCGATCTTTCATATTTCAAAATTTTTATTTGAATTTGATGATAGAACTCAAAATATTTGGGGAGAGCCAAGGGCCGATAATAAAGCAATACTCCACCTAGCGGAACAATTACCAGGGTGGGAATTTATTAAAGAGTTTTCTTTTCCTCATAAAAGAGCTGCTTTGCTTTGTTGTTCTAAAGAAAATTTCTTAAAGGACATAGAAGAATGAGCCATTTTAAACAAGCTCATATTGATCTTGTCGCGAAGGCCATAGAAGAGCTTTCATTTGAAGAAATGATTGACTTCGAAGTTATTAATAGCACTTATGTGTTACGAATTAATAATCAGATTTGTTATGCCTTTCACGGGAAAATAAGTATCTGGAGTGGAATACAGGTAAAAAGAGAAACACTTGTTAAATTAAATGAAGGAAGTAAAGAGACAATTTACTTTGACGATTTCTTTCGTGAAGTAAAGGATTTTATCGAGATAGATGATAAAACACTTGCTCAATTTATTGAAGAAGGAAATCAGACAATCTTTTCAGATGTTCAAGTTTTAGAAAAGTATGCAAGTCTACCATCGCTAATTGATAAAAATTATAATTTCACTCTGATAGATTCTCTTTGTAGTGGGCATCCCAAACTCATCTTAAATAAAGGTCGAATCGGTTGGGGAGTTTCTGATCTTGGTAAGTATGCACCTGAATCACAAAAACCTTTTCAATTAAAATGGCTTATTATTAAGAAGAAAGCTTTAACGCTTGGATTTAATGAAAGTTTTGACTACTCTAAATATTTAGTTGAAGAATTAGGTTTTTCGCTAGATGAATTATCTGAAGATGAGATTTTTATTCCTGTCCATCCTTGGCAATGGGATCATTACTTAAAAGTCCAGTTCGGTATTCAAATTTCTAATGGCGATATAAGAGAAAGTAAGCAAAGTGGACCATTTGTGACTCCACAAGTCTCTATTAGAACGATGAGCGTTAATGGTATTTCTCAATATGACATAAAGTTAAGCTTATCAATTTTAAATACCTCGTGTGTTAGAGGTATACCTCATCGCTATATTGAATCTGGTCAACTCATTTCTAATTTTATGCAAAAAATTGTTCAAGAAGACCCCAAACTATCTCAAATGGATATTCTTGAAGAAGTTGGAGCCTTTGCAGTAAAACATAGAAGCTTTAATAAAATTGAAGGTGGCTCCTATCGCTTTAAAGAATTGTTAGGTGGTGTTTTTAGAGAATCTGTAGCGACAAAGCTCAACTCAGGAGAACGTGCTATTCCTGTTGCGGGCTTACTCATTAATCATCATAACTTTTGTTTTGTTAAAGAACTAATAGAGTATTCAGGCTTAATTCCAAGTGAGTGGGTGAGATTATATGTTATTAATGTATTAATTCCTCTCTATCATTTACAGGTTGTTCACGGTATAGGTCTTGTTGCTCACGGACAAAATACGATTTTAAAATTAAAAAATCATACACCTGTAGGGGTTATTATTAAAGACTTCCATGGTGATTTAAGAATTTCAACCCAGTCAAAACATAAAGAAAGTGAATTACAAGGAATCTTAGATGAGTTACCTACAGAGTATCTTATTCATGATTTATTTACAGGGCATTTTGTAACAACTCTACGCTATCTATCTCGAATTTTGGATGAGAGAAGTATTCTAATTGAAAAAGATTTCTATAAAGTGATTTTTGATGAAGTAAAAAAATATTTAAAAGATCAACCGACTCAAGATGAAAATAATCTTATAAAAGAGAAATTTGAAAAAGTACTTGTAAACAAAGTTCGTTTCAAAATGGGTTATGATGAAACAGCTTTACGTCTCAAGCCTATGCTTGGACAGCATATACTCAATCCCATTGGAAAAGGAGTACAATATGAATCAAGAATATGATTTAATTGGAATTGGAATAGGACCTTTTAATTTAAGTCTAGCAGCCCTTTTAGATAATCACGATAAAAAGGTTAAATTTTATGATAACAAAAAGACCTTTGCATGGCATCCTGAGTTGATGTTTGGTGACGCCCAAATGCAAACGAGTTATTTAAAAGATCTTGTAACTGCCGTTGACCCAACTAGTCCATATAGTTTTTTGAATTATCTAGTTAAAAATGGACAATTTTACCATTTTTTAAATACTGAAAGAAAGGCCATAACAAGAATAGAATTTCAGCATTATATGACTTGGGTTTCAGAACAATTAGAGAGCTTGGAATTTGATGCAAATGTAGTTGGAGTTGAGCATAAAGAAAATAAATTTCTTGTTCATACAAAAAAGAACACTTCTATTGCAAGTAGTTTGTGTGTTGCTTCTGGGCCGATTAAAAACATTCCTCTTTGTGCTGAAAAATATATAGGTGATAAAGTTTTTCATGCCAAATCTCCAGAACTCAAAACGATCGACTTTACAGATAAAAAAGTACTTGTTGTTGGTGGGGGACAAACTGGACTTGAGATTTTTAGAAATGGGCTCAAGGAAATGTGGAATCGCCCAAGATCACTAACTTTAATTACAGGAAGAGATAATCTAAGTCCTCTTGATGAAGGTCCATTTACAAATGAGATCTTTACACCTGAATTTGTTTCAAACTTTTATAGTCTAGAGCAAGAAACGAAAGATAAATTTACTGAAAGATTACTCCTTGCAAGCGATGGTAACACACCTGATTACTTACAAGAGTTCTATAATGAACTCTATATGGACAAGTACTACCACCATTCATTTCCTGAGAATCAAATTCTACCAAAGCGTTGGTTTGAGTCTATAGAAGAAGATAATGGTCGTTTTGCTGTAACAATTAAAAATTTACTTAATGGCCAAGAGGAATATCATCATTATGATATTATTATCCTTGCAACAGGTTTTAAAACAGAATTACCTCGTTTCTTATCTGACTTATCAAATGATATAGAGAGAGATGCTCAGGGACGTCTTATTATAGATCGTGAATATAAATTAAAAACTCGATTTGCTGCGCCTATTTATATGATGAATTTTAGTCGTCATGGACATGGAGTCGCCGATCCTCAAACATCATTGATGTCTTGGAGATCAGCCGTTATTGCAAATCACGTACTTAAAAATCATTTTTATAAAGTTAATAATGTTGAAAATGGTTTTTTGAACTACTTTCATTCTTAGGAGAAAACATGAAGCTTTTAATAAGTTTATTTTTACTTAGTCAATTAAGTTTGGCCGCAACAACGGAGACAACACTCTCTAAAAAGAATCAAAAAAAAGAAGAAGTTATTGAAAATCCTACGTTGAAAACCTTGTCTGGATCATTGAATAAAATGAGTTTATATTCTTCTTTTTCTTATAGCGCCGGTTCATTAGATCAGCCTTTAGGAGCTGAAAGACCAAATATTAGAGAAGCAAACGAGACAGCTTCTTTAGTTAGTATGAGTGGAAATATGGGGCTAAAGTATAGGATGACTAAGTCTGATAACCTATCGTTGCAAATGGGTCTTTACTCAACGGCTCCTTTCCATGACTCATTAGACACTGAAAATGCCAAAAATAAGAAGGACTTTGATAATAATAATAAAAGATGGGATGCAGATGATTATGTGCTAAGTTATTTTAAAACTTACTATATCGGAGAACTACAAAATGTCTCTTTTTTAAGGTATCAATATATTACCAGAGGGATATACCGTGATTATGGATATAGATATGCTATGACTTTTAGTCATGCAGCTGCATATAAAATTAATCAAGCTGCTTATATTGCTGCTTCACTTACGTATGATAACTATCAATATGATGCCACAACAAATGGAACGATAAGTTTAGTGCCTTTTCAAGTTAAAGATGCTTTAAGATCTAATCTAACAGCTGAATTGTATCTAAAAAGGAATATGTCACTTCGACTTATCACTGAGTTGTTCTCTTATAGTCGTGCAAGACGTGAAACAGATATTGAAACTAGAAATCTGCAACAAACAATTGGTTTTACTTATTTTTATAATAGAGACATTTCCATTGCACCTAATATGAGATTTATAGCGGAAGATTTAAGAACGGATAGAACGAATTTAGGTCTTAACCTCAATATAAATATTTAAAAATATCCTTCTAGAAATATTTTTGACCCATAAAAATTTTTTTTGAAGTTGATAGAAAGTCGTCATCTAAGAGTCGACTTTCTATCTTTATAAAAATCCAAGTTTCTGATATTACTAACCTTTAAAGAAAGTCTAAGAATTCTTAATTTTTTCCTAAAGTATACCGATATGACTGTTATGGCAGCAATTAAACTTAGAAATATTTTATCATTTCACAAACAACCTATTGAGACTCATGAGTCTAAAGAGCTTGAAGCTTTAAGCTTAAAGTTAGAAGAGTCAAGGCAGAAAATAGAAAAGCTTGAGCATGAAAATGAAGTTTTAAAGAAGAAGATCTCTTTAGTTCATGATGAAAATAAACACCTTAAAACAGGATTGGGGTTAATACAAGGTAATTTAGCTGATTCTGTTAAGAATGGTCATGCTATCGTAGATAATTTAAATCAAAATGATAAAGCCTTTGATACAATTAGAGATGACTCAAAAGAAATTCTAAATCAAGTTAATGGGCTTCAGGAAGAAATGAAGAAAACCACAGAGTTTTCTGCCAACTTAGAGGAAGGGGTTTTATCTATTCTTGAATTAATTAAAGGGATAGAAGATGTTGCTTTTCAATCAAAGCTTCTTTCTTTTAATGCTTCGGTAGAAGCAGCTAGGGCCGGTGAAGCAGGGAAAGGTTTTGCTGTTGTTGCTGATGAAGTCCAGAAACTAGCAAATACAACGACACAATTACTAGAAAATATAAAAGATAAAACTTCGAGTTTTAGTCATATTTCTGAAGGGTTAAGAAATGCTGCTTCTGATTCTTTAATGAGTACAACTCATATCAATAAAGTTTTAAAAGAACTTAATCATGAAATTGCTGAAACAACTACTGGGAATAAATATTCAATTAAAGAAGTTTATGCTTTAAATGATGAAATCTTTATGAGTTTAGCAAAACTTGACCATGTGATTTGGAAAGTTAATACATACCTTTCTGTTTTAGAAAATAAAAAAATGATCGAGTTTGTGAGTCATCATGATTGCAGACTAGGAAAATGGTATCATCATGGGCATGGTAAGACAGCATTTTCACATCTTTCAAGCTATTCACATTTAGAAGGTGATCACGCCGATGTTCATAATGGAACTAAAAAGATTTTTGACTGCTTAGAAACTGATTCATGTGATATAGACTCTGTTCTAGATGGAGCGAGACATCTTGAACAAGCAAGTTTTAAGGTTTTTAATCATCTTGATCAAATCTTAAAAGAGAAAAAAAGTAAATAATGTCCTACTCATTAAAATAGGACATTTATGTGCGTGAAAATTAAATCATCATTCGATGATTCTACTTACTAAATATAAATATAAGACATGAGATGAGGATAAATCCAATTTTTGTGATCATACGAGCTCTCTTTTTGGAAGAATATAGCTTTTTACGATAGTAAAATTATCAATGGCCTTATCAAGTCTTTCTTCAATTTCATCAAAGATCAAGTTTGTACTTATAAAATCCATGTGCTCGCTTTCAATGAAAAGTTTTTCAATCTGTTCAATTATACGATGAAGGTACCTAAGTAATACAGCACTTTGTGTAACTTCGTCGTGTGGAATTCTTTTGTAGCCAAAACTTAGTTGCATGGAAGCAACCTCGCTAATAAAATTACGAAATTTTTTAGATAGAATTGTTCTCCTTTGTGAGTTTACCTTAAGTGGTTCAAGGTTTTTTAATGTTAGAATGCTTAATTGAGAATTTTGTTTGGAAGATGTTTTCATATAAACTCCTTTTCTATATGAAATATTCGTAAAGTCATAGTAGATCTCTTATATGTAAAGAGCATGGATCTTGTATGTATTAAATGTTTAGATTTCTACACAAATGATAAATATATTCATAAAGATTCAAAGGCTTAGATCATTTATATTAGTTTTAGATAACAAAACACAGATCAAAGGAGTGTTAAATGAATGATTATACATTATTAGCGAAAAGACCAATCGGAAGTGTCAGTGATAAAGAAGTTGAAAGAATTGTTGGATTCATGAACCAGTTGTTAGCAAATGAATTTACACTCTTTACTAAAACATTAAATTACCATTGGAATGTGACAGGTCCAAGATTTCATAGTTTACATGAATTTTTGGAGACTCAATATAAGGATATTTTATCATATATGGATAGTATTGCAGAGCGAGTAAGAACTTTAGGTGAATACCCAGATGGTACTATAAGACATATACATGAGTTAACACAAATCAAAGAAAAAGGGGTAATAAATTTATCGGCCCATGAAATGATTTATGATTTGTTTTCGGCCCATCAAAAAATACAGAGTGACTTAAAAGAGATTATTCAAGATGAAGATATGTTTAAACGTGATCCGGGAAGTGAAGATTTTCTTGTTTCCTTATTACAGAAACACGAAAATAGTAGTTGGATGTTAAAGTCTCATTTGGAATAATTGGAGTTATTTATGCATAGACCTGATTTAGAAATAGTTGGAACATTGTATCCTCTTCAAGGAGAGGATACTTCATATAATGATATTATAAGAGGAGAGATATCTGCAGAAGAAGCCTATCACCAAGTACTTAGTGGTTATGAATTCTTAAAGGGTAAAGACAAATTACAAGAGTTTCTTAAGGATCACCATGATGCCTCAGTTTTTTGGAAACAAGAAGCAAGAAAAGACTATGAAAAGCCGATCGATTCAACTGGAGTATGGGGAGTTGTTGTTGAAAGTTTTGTAGGGGCTTCTAAAATGTTAGGGTTAGAATCTGCACTAGACGTGATTAAAAAAGGTGAAGAACTAGGTTTGAAAAATTATAAGAAAATACTTGAGGGTGATGAGCTAAAACCTCACCAAAAAGATAAAGTTAGGGATGTACTCATTCCAAAACAAATGAAGCATATAGAATACTTAAATGGGATGATAAAGCAAAGTCATCGAAAAATTTAATTATTCAGAAGGGGTAAACTTGTAGCCTGTTCCGTGAACAGACTCAATAATATGTGATACTTCAGCAAGTTTTTTTCTAAGTTTACTGACATGGGTATCAACAGAGCGAGAGTAAACATGAACATCTTCACCCCAGATGTCATTTAACATCTCATCGCGAGATATTACAGCATGAGGCTTAGCTGCAAAATAGAGTAATATTTTAAACTCTAGAGCAGTTAGCTCGATTGGGATAAATTCATCTTGATTAGATTTGATTTTAACTTCTTGCGTGGTTTGATTAATATGAATTTCATCCCAATTTAACTGAGTAGCAGTTTGTTTGAGAATTTCTGCTTTTTTGATTTTTGCTTCAACCCGAGCTTTGAGCTCTAATGGATTAAAGGGTTTAGTTATATAGTCATCTGCACCAGCAGAAAAGCCAAGTACCTTCTCAGATAAATTGTCATGGGCAGTTAATATAAAAATAGGAATCTGTGGATATTGTAGTTGAAGTTGGGAACATAACTCTAAGCCGTTTCCGTCTGGAAGTTCAATATCGAGCAGAATGAGTGAAAAATCATTTTCATCAATTTTATTTTTTGCTTCTTCTATTGTTTTTGCCCAAGAAAGTTTTAATAAGGGATTGCTAAGTGAATGCTCAACAAGTTGAAAGATTTCTTTGCTATCTTCAATGAGTAAAATTTTAGTATTCATGCCATGCATCCTTTAGTGGTTATTTTAACTATGATAGAATGACAAAAATTGAAAAGCTATTAAAATATAAAAGTTTAAAGGAAAAAAAGGTTTATATGTTAAAAAACGAAGTTGCAGTTGAAGGTTTAGAGTCCTTTTTACCAGGTTTCTATGCTGATAGAAAAGCAGATCTAGACCAATTAGAAATTTTTTTCAAAGATCGATCATACGATGATATTAAAAAATTGGCCCATAGGTGGAAGGGCTTTTGTGATCCCTATGGTTTTGGAACGTTAACAATAATCAGTCGAAAGTTAGAAGAAGAGTGTGAAAAAACAAATATTAATAATGATGTTTTAGAGAATTACATTGACGAAGTAAAAGCTTATCTAGAA